>JAPKYM010000339.1 GCA_026394315.1 Candidatus Bathyarchaeota archaeon
TTTTGACTTCTCAATGAGTGAACAATAAAGGTCCTGAGTCTGTTTTGCCTCCAAATATCCTGTATAGCTACGCAAAAAGAGATGTACTTCCTGTTTAAGATCGGGGTAAATGTTCAACTTGGAGCACCTATTGAGTTCCTAGTGAGGGACTTCCTACGACGGTAGGATTAAAGATTATCATATGCTCTCCAGTCTCGATTGTTCAGCCATCATCAGCAGGCTGAGGCGACTCGAATAAACCTCTTTAGGATCTCTGCGGATCCTGCAAAGACCAAGAAAATTCAAGAATACGATAGCTGTTTCAACGCGCGCGCTCTTTATTGGTTTCCGGTGGTCTGTGTTGACTTCCAGACGAAATAGATCCCCAGTAACAATATGGCTACAAAAACTGCATCGAAGACAAAGATCATCATATTATATCCAATGAATGATCCGGTGTATGGGCCTACTGAAGGAATCATCATCCTGCCGTATCCGCGACGACCAAACATAGGGCATCCCCAGCCACCATAAGTAGTCGGTGAATAGATCGGGAAGAACAAAGCCAGACCGAACAGACCAATCACTAGTAAGGCAATCCCTGTGAGGGCTTTCTGATCCATTCTGTTTCACACCTGAGGAATCTAGGTTTCTGAAGATGATATAAGTGATTTCCAGATTTGGCACCATTTTTCCCCCAAAACTCACCCAGATGATCCTCTGATCTGGCTTTCCACTCAGAGGATTCTGATCCTTTTCTGAGTTGAACTCCGACTTCGGCCTTCTACTTCCTGACCAGATTGAGGAATATTAGCAGGGCCACGAGTTCGAAACTGCTCGATATTATGTCGAAGACTACTGCCTCAGGAGCGTAAGTGACGCCTGATAGCGCGGCAGCGGGCAAGGAGAAGATAACCTGAACCAACAGGATCGAAGAGAAGAGTAGGAGTCCAAGCGTGAATCTCGATTTGACCTCCTTGTAGCTTTGCACGAAATGGTACATAACCATAGCTACTAGAATCGCGTTAAGGAAGGTAAGAACTCCTTCAACAGTCAGAAGCAGATCAATCATGATAATTCTCCTAATTGCATTTTACATATTTTCCATTAATCTGTCTTTGTCTTCCGAGATCTATTCAAGATATCCTTGAATACTCCATAGTTGCTTTCCAGCTCGGATGAAAGAAAATACGCTGCAGCATATTTGCCTCCCACTCTGACCAGAAGCCTGTTCTCTTCAAGAACTTCGATGTGGTGCCTGATCGTCTTGTAGTCAAGTCCTAGCTGATCGGCGATTTGACTGGCGTTGCTGGGATGTTCTTTTAGAAGTGAGATTATTCTAGCTCTAGTTGCCCCACCCCTGGTTCCTGCAATAACCCACCATAACAGGCGTTCGGAAGTTTTAGCAGGGACAGCCGTGGCTGAGCACCTCGAGATTTCGTTCAAGGACTGCGTACCAGTTCCAGGCAACTCTTAATGTAACGGGGAAGGGCGCCTTAGAGATAATCTGGTGAGTTGAAGGTCTCATTCTTCGTCGCGTTCAGTGATTCCTCTTCCTATCTTGATACCCCATGAAGCCCACATAGCACCCAGAATGGCTATGCCGAGAAGGAATGTTATTACTATAAGAGCGATATTTTGGGCAGTGCTGAAGCAGTTCCAAAGGAAGACAACGTGAAAAATCGCGTAGATAAGCCAGCCGAATACCACGATTATTGAGACAGCAACTCTGGAGCTGAGACCTGGAGGTATGCTCTTCTTTTCTTTTTCGACCATGATAATGTTCTCAGCCGAAGTCGATTTAGCTTTTTCCGTAGGGATTCAAAAGCAATTGATTCATGCAGAATACAACCACCAGAGAAAGGAGAATGTTCCAGTAATCTTTATCGGTCTAGCAATCTGCTATACACCGAAAGTACAGGATAGAGGATCTATGCAAACGCTGCCTGAATTCTTCTCATGGATACTGAATCCATACGTTCTGGTTCCGTTGCTGGTCTGGTCAATCGCGATCAAAGGTCTGGCCCTATGGTATGCTGCCCGTGGCTCTCAAAAAGTGTGGTTTGTAGCACTTCTGGTTATGAACACTATTGGGATACTTGAGACAATCTACATCAAGTTCTTCAGGAAGAAACCAATCTGAAGACCTAATACGATATCTCGCAGATTTCGTTTGTCAAGGAAATTTCTTCACAATCTTTTATTCGGCCTTCTTGGCCGTGATCTCCGTAAGACATACTGGTGCGCGTTTATCCATGATCAGGACAACAGCCACCATTCCTTGGTGAGATTCTTGCAGACTGAGCATTTCTCAATTAAAAACGTCAGCCCATGATGCCATCAGGCTCTCTTGATTGTATTCACCGCATCGTCAAGGGTCATCTCGCTTTCTGTGCGCTTAGCCATGTCTTTTAGCTTGACGACGCCTTTGTCAAGCTCTTTTTGGCCCACTATGATGACATAAGGTACACCTGTTGAGTCGGTGTACTCAAGCTGCTTCCTCATTACACGCCTCTTAAGATCAAAATCCACGGATATTCCTTGTTTTCTAAGACTCTGCGTTATTGTCCAACACGCCCCCCTCACCGAATCGTTCACTGCGATGACGAATACTTGAGGGGGCTGCTTCAGCTCAGGGAAGAGGCCAGCCCTCTCCATGGACAGCATCATCCTCTCGATTCCTCCAGCCACGCCCGTCGCTGGCATATCTCTCTTTCCATAGATCCTGCAAAGCCCGTCATATCTCCCCCCGGCGAAGATTGCGCCTATGTCTTCGCCTCCCCTATCATAAGCCTCAAAGACTATGCCGTCGTAGTAGCCTATGCCTCTGACAATACTAAGATCATAAACGCAACGATCGATTCTACCTAGCTTATCCAGGATCTCTGCTAGCTTAGTCAGTTCTTCCAGACCTTGTTTTCCTTTGTCATCAAGTCCTTGCGGGCTCTGGGCGAGGATCTTGTCCGGTTTGTCCTTGAGAGCTGCGAAACTCATTACCTGTTCGATTAGGGATTCTTGGAGGCCTACTGACCTTAGTTCATTAGTTATCTGTTCCTTGGATAGTTTTCCTATCTTGTCGATAAGTCTGATCGTCGCTTCAATCTTCTCCTTTGATTCTAAACCTCTAGATCTGAGAAATCCTTCTGTCAACTTCCGATTGCTTATTCGGATTTCACAGTCTTTGAGCCCGAGATTGTCGAGTATATCCATGCCCAGACATATCGCCTCAGCGTCAGCTTCCTGCTCTGCAGACCCATAGACCTCCGCATCCCACTGGTAGAAATGCCGATATCTGGCGAATTGCGGCTCATCATATCGCCACATTTCAGAAATGGAGAAGATTTTGATTGGTTCTGGAAGGTCTAGGCGGTTTGCAACCATTCTTGTCATTCCGACAGTCAGATCAAAGCGTAGACCCAGTTTTCTTCCAGCTTTGTCCTCAAACCAGTAGATCTCGTTCTTTATATCCGGTCCTGTTTTAGCCTCTAAGGTGGAGAGATTCTCCACGGCCGTTGGCTCAACCATCTGGAAACCATATAATGTCATGACCTGCTGAATCTTATCGTACATCCAGCGGCGTCGAGCCATCTCAGTCGGCTCAAGATCCCTCATCCCTCTTGGCGGCGCGAAAGACTCTTGGTCAGCCAATCTTTTCACACCGTTCTACTATTCAGTCCTGGCTACTGGTGATTCTTGGAACTCTATCTCTCCGACAGAGTAGTACACAAGATCGGTCCTTCTGTCTATAACTGCGAGTATGAGTTCCTTTTTCTGCTTGGCGGCATATCTGATGAGGATTGTTAGTTCTTGGAGGCTCGCCTCCTTACCCTCGTAGACTATCGAGACAAGTCTCCTTTCTGCTCCCTTACCACAAATCTCAAAGTCCACTCTCTTGGACTCACGAACAATATATCCTCTATCACGGAGGTCACGGTAGACGAGATATCTTATCCAGATCTCCTGTTTTCCCTTTGAGAATGCCGAGACAAGATCGTGTAACGTTAGCGGGGTGCCATCGGATTCTTTGACAACTCTTATTCGTGCCTTCTCAGTCAAGAAGAAAGCCTCGTAAGGCGAGAGATCAAGTCTGTTGCCTCGGCGAGTTCCAAAGCCCCTTTCAAGGAGTTCCATCGACCTTCCGGGCTCCGGAAGATAGACTCTGCCTTTCTTCATGTAAGCCTCGAGGATTTCAATCAAGCTTTCACACCATTTGGCAAGCAGGCGGCGACTGAATATCCTATTTAAGGTAGGTTATAGATGTTCTTGAGAGCATGACTGCCATCGATGCAAAGTTGATCAAAGGAAGTCAGGGTGTAGTCCGGTGGAGGATTTCTTTACTCTAAGAACTGTCAAGTGGAAAAAGGGAGCAGTACTGATGATAGATCAAACCAGACTCCCTGAGAGAATAAGCTACATCAAGTGCAGAACATCAGGAGAGGTTGTCAAAGCGATCAAAGACATGGTTGTTCGCGGAGCGCCCGCTATAGGTGTTGCAGCAGCTATGGGCCTCGCATTGGTTGCGTACAGAAGTAAGGTCAAGAGGAAAGAGGGCCTGCTCAAGGAGTTGGAGTCGGCATCAGTGAAACTCGGAAACACAAGACCCACTGCCGTAAATCTCATGTGGGCGCTGTCAAAGACCCTTGAGGCTGCGAGAGAATCTTCAGGAGATGTCGAGGCCGTCAAGGAGTCTGTCATTCAGACAGCAGTCCGAATGGCGGACGAAGATGTGGCGGCCAATCTCAGAATCGGTGAGTACGGTGCTTCCTTGATATCTGACGGAGATACTATCTTAACCCACTGCAATGCGGGAGCCCTTGCAACTGTAGGTTATGGAACCGCTCTAGCGCCAATCAGGACCGCTGTCAAGCAGGGCAAACGCATCAGCGTCCTAGCTGATGAGACGCGGCCAAGACTTCAGGGTGCCAAGCTCACAGCCTTTGAACTCTCAAACGATAAGATACCGGTGAAAGTGATCACGGACGGAATGGCGGGATATGTCATGGCCAAGGGATTAGTTCAGAAGGTAATTGTTGGAGCCGACAGGGTTGTGAGGGATGGTGTCTTCAATAAGATCGGCACATACAGTCTCGCTATAGCCGCGAGATATCATCGGATACCTTTCTACGTCGCTGCGCCAATATCAACCTTCGATCCATTGAACTCTAGCAGCACGGTCAAGATTGAGGAAAGGAATTCCAGAGAAGTCACCCACATCTCAAACATAAGAATATGCCCAAGGAATGTCGATGTGATAAATCCGGCCTTCGACTTGACACCATTGAGTCTGGTTGACGCAATAATCACTGATAAGGGATTGCTGAATTATCCAGATCAAGACAACGTCGTGAGGCTTGCCAGGGCCGACACTGCATAGATTATTAGTCAGGCCTCATTTTCTGAGGTACTTCGTAGGCGACTTCAATGGGGCAGTTCACTACATCCTCGATCTTATTCTTCCATTCCTTGCCGATGGACATCAAAGCGTAGATTCCTGTGACCTCTGATTTGGCTTTGCGCACGAGACTTATCAGGGCCCTCTGTGTTTCGCCGCTATCTATCACATCGTCAACGATGAGTACGCAGTCACCTTTCCTGAACATGCTTCGAGGGACATAGAAACTCATTATCATTGCCGATCTTGAAGGTATGTACAGTTCCTCTATGAATTCTCCAACACCGACTTCCCTTGCCTTCTTTGCTATCACGAGGGCAACGCCGAGTCTGTGTGCCAGCAGTGCGGCAAGAGGAATTCCATCGGTCTCAGGAGTAAGTACTTTTGTGACTCTCTGTCCAGCAAATTTGTTCACAACTTGTTGAACAGCGCGTTCAAGAAGCATAGTGTCCGAGATGACCTTGGTGTTGTCAAAGTATCCGAGATCGTCAAATTTGATTCTTTTCTGGATCTCTGATTCAATACGCATTACACTATCTAGTTTCTTGTTGATATCTTGGGCTCGATCGATTGTTGGAAGGACGTGTCCCTTAACGTATCTGCTGAGAACGGTCTCGGGTAGTCCTATCAGTTGTGAGAGTTCACGGTAAGTGTAATAGTCCTTGGCCAGGTTGAGAAGCTCAGTGACCATGAGCTTGTATTTGAGATCTGTTACTCTCGAACCGGCCAAGAAAAACCCTTCTTTTATACATCCCGATGTAAAGTGTATAATCCTTTCTATGCTATGTTTGACGATTTCTTAACATGAATCGCTCTTTTGCTTCTAACGATTCCGAAGCTTCCCTGATATCTTCCCTCGTATGATTTCGCAGCCTCAGAAGAGAGTTTGATCAATGTTAACTGAAGAAACGGTTCTCCTCTCTCAATCTTCACTTCCTCTCTACCCATGTTGAGAAGAGAGACAGTCAGTTGTCCTCTGAAACCTGGATCTATAAGCGCAAGGCTGGCGAAGATACCCTCTCTTGCAAATGATGATCTCAAATGGAGAATTCCCAAGAGACTGGGTGAGAGTTCAACTCTTTCAAGTGTAGATACAAGTTTTTGCTCATTCGGCCTTAGAATGACTTTTTCGTCAGCTCTGAGGTCGTAGCCCGCGGGTCCCAGACTCGAATCCTCAAACGGATCGATGTTGACCCCGCCGTCTCTTATGGACTTCATAATGTTCGCGTCGGATAATGCCATAAATGATCACGATGAAGAAAACGCAAAGATGCCTCCTTATTTCTTAAGTCTTTCTGAATCATAATCAGCCCAACTCATCAACAGATACGACGACTCGCAAACCAAGATAGATCCTTTAATGCCTTTAGGAGTTTGAAAATAAGGATTGTGTCTCTTTATACTAAGAGACTAGGTTACTATGAAGAACAAATAAGATCTTAGCATTCCACTGAGATGGGGCTTACTTTTTTGACAAGTTGCAAGGTTAAAGAGTATCAACAGAGATCTCAGAAAGGTTAGGGCCCGTAGTCTAGTCAGGATTAAGATGCTGGCCTTCGGTCCGAGAGAAGGGAGCAAGCCGGAGATCGTGGGTTCGAATCCCACCGGGCCCGCCAATTTCATACGACGACAATGGTCTTGTCAAAGTAATTGATCCTATGCGCGGTCATGTCAACGTCAACCCAAGCTAGAATTCCCTGAAAATGATTTTTGGAATCTTTGCTACTTCCGTCTCAACACTGAAGAGGAGGGTGAGACTGCCGCCAGCGCGCAACTGCAAGAAACGAGTTGATCTTGCAGGTCGTGTGCGCGAGAGGGTTCTAATAATGGCAAGTCCATTCGACTAATAATCCAAGCGCAGCTTCATGTGGACTATGACAACAGATCATTTAGTATATGGTGGTCCCGCGGGCCGGAGTTTCATAGGCAGAAGCGCCTATTTTGAATTCGCCGAGTCTTTAGGACTCTCCAGCGACTCTCCGGTCTCTGTTAGCTTGATAGGCTGAACGGTCGCACCATGGGTGCAACTCTACAGCGTCTCCTCACGTTACTAGCGTGATCGGAAGCTCTACCAAGCTGAGCTTACGGGATGGTTGATTCACATCTTACCGCGGGATCCGCGGGACCCAGAGGTCACTCAAAGAAGGATCCAAATAAATGTGTTTTGTTGTGGTTGCTCCTCATCAGCACGCCTATTTTATGGGATGTTTTTCAGACTCGCCAGTAGCCGCAGATAGGCTCGCGCTAGTCATGATCGGCTGTGCGGCAGAGCAACTTCTGTATCAAGATCAAAGCAAGCGAGGCTTTGGTTTAGTTCAGTTGGGCTTTGTGACTATTCGTTCCTGAACGTATTGCTTTCCATCAATCTCTATCAGTTTCAGGAATTCAGCCATTTAGATTTCGCCCTCTAGAACCCTTTTGAGCATCCGCATCTCGGGCATGTCCTGCATGTTACCGGGAGGTACTCTCCGCAAAAGACACAAGAAGTCAGCATCACTTCATTCTTTGCGAGTCCAAGCTGCTGAAGGGGATCACTTGGTCTGAATACTTGGAACGCGGGATCAACATAAGGGTAGTAACGGCGAACATACCGCCAATAGTTAGGGTCGTAATAGCTCATCAGTAGCACCAGACCTAGATAACATCTGCCTACATTTTATTCTTTCTGTAGTACGCGCCTGCGATTACCCACACTTTAAACTTGGGCATGCGTCACTACTGACGCTGGTAACTGCTGATGCGCATGGAGATACTTCACTCGGGTCGTTGGCAATTCAGCGTAAGATGCAGAGGGCACCAGATAGTCTCAGACCAACCTGTTGAAGAGGATGGGGAGGATGTTGGGATGACCCCTGTCGAGCTCTTCATCTCATCGCTGGGATGTTGCATAGGTGTCTATGCCAAGACCTTCTGTGATCGCCACAAGATCCCATCCGACGGTATGAAGATAGATATGGAATGGGAGATGGCTGAGGATCCGAGAAGGATCGGCGGAGTTTCTGCCAAAATCTGTCTGATGAAGGAAGTTGATCCAGATCTGGGGCAGGGGATTCTGAGAATGGTTAAGCACTGCACAGTACATAATACTCTAATGACCCCCCCGAAGATCGAGATCTCACTGTCAAATACCTAGATCTGCAAGCATTTCTCATTTAAGTCAGATTGGGGCCTCTATCTAACTACTTTCTCAATTTGAAGCTCAAGGATATCTGTTGCACCATTCTTCTTGAGCTTGGGGATGAGCTGAACAATATGTTCTTCATCTACAGCAACTTCAACGGCGTACCCAGATCCTTCCTTGCCGTAGAGTTTGGAGATAGTTGGGCTCTTCATTGACGGGAGGACGCTCATCACTTTGCTCATGGACTCTTCAGGGACATTCATCTTTATTAGGCGAAGGCCTTTTGCGTCTCTTGCACCTTCAACGAGAAAGAGGAATCCTTGAATCTTCTCCCTTTTCCACGGATCTTTCAGACTTTGCTTGTTTGCTATTAGGCGTGCAGTTGACTCGAAGAGTGTGTGAATTATTGTCCAACTGTTCTCTCTGAGCGTTGCTCCAGTCTCGGTGCAGTCTACTATAATGTCGGCCACTTCTATGAAGGTCTCTGTAGCACCGTATGAGCGTATGAACCTGTAAGGCATCTTGGGCATGTGAGTGTCAAATAGGCTCATCGTGAGGTTCTCGTACTCCGAGGCGACTACGACTCTTTCTCTTTTATCCTGACGCATCCTTTCTTGAAACTTAGAGAAGACTTGTTCACCAAGATCCTCAGTCAGACCGTATTTCTCAGGCACAGCCGCGACTATATTGACTCCTCCAACTTTGAGGTCTGTCAACTCCTCAACATCAGCTTGCGGCTCGAGGACCCAGTCCAACCCAGTGATTCCCAGGTCATATCTTCCCTGCTCAACCAGTAGGCTTATGTTTTGGGCCCGGTGGATTCTGCACTCTAGCTCCCGGTCCCTAGATTCAACCCGGTACGAACGCTCACCTTTCGCTGAGATGTTATATCCCGCCCTGTCAAGAAGAGCCTTCACCATATCCCAAAGATGGCCTTTGGGCAAAGCAATCTTAAGAACCGACATATCAACTCACAGATGATCACAAATGAAGTATCCTCAATATCTCTTTATTGCTGGGTTCTGCAAGCCGCCTAGTTCAAGGCGCAAGGAACTGGTACAGTAACCGAAATAAATCATGAAGATCTGGAGTCTGGTAAACCCACACTGTCCGGCGTGAATTAGACTTTGCCCGCAAACGATTTGGAAACCACTCTTGCAAAAGTCCTGACGGATAGGGAAAAGCGATCCATTGAGCCTGGAAAGCTTGTTCGTGCGGGTGTCCTAGTTCCACTTCTGAAAAGAACTGATGATTATTGCCTTCTGTTCACCAGAAGACCCAAAGAACTGAAGAACCATCCTGGACAGATCTCGTTTCCAGGAGGCCTTTTCGAGGAAAAAGACCTCACATTGGAACGGACTGCGATACGTGAGGCTTGGGAAGAGCTGGGAATCTATGAGAAGGATATCCAGATCTTAGGGCCTCTTGATGATTACCCAAGTACTACAGGATATCTGATCTCACCATTTGTAGGGAAGATCCCTTACCCATATGATTTCAAGATAAACAGGAGAGAGATCAGTGAAGTAATAATCATAAGAATCGAGGAATTCAAAAGACTGCCACGAACTGGATACGTAGTTCGAGAAGGAGAACCTTACCCCGTGTACTACTATGACCTCCAAAACCATGTTGTTTGGGGAGCAACAGCAAGGATCGTCAAGAATCTGATCGAGACCTTGTTTCCAAACCAGACCTCCAGGGTCTGAGCATAGATCGCAAGTCAACGGAAATCCTACTGTGAAGGCCCTTTCTTTGGCACAAGAAATAACTTAATATCGATCAGAATCAATTCTCCAGCCTGCCCTGAAAGATTCAGTTTTCGGGCAAAGACCCGTTGTCAGAGCTGACGATTCAATCAAAAATGTCTTCCAATCTGTTTTAGCGGGCTGTTCGGAAGGAGGTTCCCTGCTCAAATGGTTAAGAGTCTTTTCAAACTAGTGACCGACTATGAGCCTAAAGGCGATCAGCCCAAGGCCATAAGGCAGTTGGCAGACGGCATCGAGCAGGGTTTGAAGAGTCAGACACTCAAGGGTGCCACGGGAACGGGAAAGACCTTCGTCATAGCGCATGTCATCGCCCATGCGATGAGACCAACCCTGGTCATCTCACATAACAAAACCCTTGCAGCCCAACTCTACACTGAGTTCAAAACATTCTTCCCCGAAAATGCTGCGGAATATTTCGTAAGCTACTATGACTACTATCAGCCGGAAGCTTACGTTCCCAAAACAGATACCTACATCTCCAAAGAAACTTCGATAAATGAGGAGATTGACAGGCTGAGGCATTCAACAACTCAGTCTCTCCTGTCACGTAAGGACGTCATAGCTGTTGCAAGTGTTTCATGCCTGTATGGTTTGGGGTCGCCTCAAGAGTATCTTAAGGTTGTTCTCCGCCTCAGCAATGGTCAGCATGTGAACAGGGATGAGGTGCTCAGAAGACTCGTCGATATGCAGTATGAAAGGAACGACATCTCCCTCAGCCGTGGGCGATTCAGAGCCAGAGGAAACGTAGTTGAGATCTGTCCTGTAAATCAGGAGAGCGTCTTCAGAATTCAGCTTGTAGGAGAGAGGATAAGTGAGATTGTGGAGCTTGACCCTGTCACGGGGTACGTCAAGGGATCCAGAGACTCCCTTTTTGTCTTTCCAGCCAAACACTTCGTAACTCCAAAGGACGAACTCGCACGCGTGATGAAATCCATTGAGGCTGAGCTATCTGAGAGACTTCGAAGTCTGAGGTCTGTCGGCAAGCTCCTAGAAGCTCAAAGACTTGAGCAGAGAACCAAATACGACCTGGAGATGATTGGCCAGATGGGCTACTGTCCTGGAATCGAGAACTATTCAAGGCACTTCGACGGGCGAAAAGTAGGCGAACCGCCACAGACTCTTCTTGACTATTTCCCTAAAGGATTTCTGACCGTCATGGACGAGTCTCATGTCACAATACCCCAGTTACAGGGGATGTATGGAGGAGACTTCTCTAGAAAAGAGGTTCTGGTAGAGCACGGTTTCAGATTACCGTCAGCGAAGGACAACAGGCCACTGACCTTCGATGAGCTTAGCGCCAGAACCGGGCAGGTCATCTTTATGTCGGCTACCCCTGGGCCTTATGAGCTGAGGGTCAGCGAAAGAATTGTGGAACAGATAATCAGACCAACAGGACTTGTTGATCCTGAAATAATCGTGAGACCAGTTAGAGGTCAAGTTCAAGACCTAATGAGAGAGATTAAAGCCAGAAAGCAAAGAAGAGAGCAAAGTCTCGTAACGACATTAACAAAGAAGATGGCTGAAGGCCTAGCAGAATATTTTCAAGAAAATGGAACAAATGTCAATTACCTTCACTCAGAGATCAAAACGTTGGACAGAGTCGACATACTCAGAGATCTTCGCCTAGGAGTCTACGACGCCATAGTTGGTGTAAATCTCCTACGTGAAGGTCTGGATCTTCCTGAGGTCTCACTTGTAGCTATTCTTGATGCTGATAGCGAAGGCTTCCTACGCTCCGACACCTCACTCATACAAACGATTGGTAGAGCATCCAGAAACATATCTGGACAGGTAATAATGTACGCTGACAATATCACTGGCTCCATGAGTAGAGCAATAGAAGAGACAAATCGCAGACGTGCAATTCAGATGGCTTACAACCAAGAACACGGGATTATACCTGAGACCATAAAGAAAGAGGTAAAGACAATTCTCTCCGCAACACACAGTGCACAGGCTCAGGATCAGACCAGGTTGAGGGCACCTTATCGATGCAGATCGAAGGATGAGTTTGACGCAGTCGTAGCTGGCCTTGAGGAAGAAATGTTGGAGGCTGCAAGAAAACTGGAGTTTGAGAGAGCCGCAGAGATTAGAGACCGGATAGGAAGCCTTAGAAGGGGTGAGAAGACTTCGACGGCAACATAATCGTTAAGGGTGCAAGGCAGAACAATCTCAAGAACATCACAGTGGTCGTTCCCAGGAATCGTCTCGTTGTTGTGACAGGGTTAAGCGGTTCAGGAAAGTCCTCCCTTGCCTTCGACACTATCTACGCCGAGGGTCAACGTCGATACATAGAGTCCCTCTCAGCATATGCACGGCAGTTCCTAGGACAACTTGACAAGCCCGATGTAGACTACATAGAAAACCTGTCGCCGGCAGTTGCGATAGAACAGAGGACAGCGAGTGCCAACCCGCGCTCAACCGTCGCTACAGCAACTGAGATCCACGACTATCTCAGACTGCTCTTTGCAAGAATCGGGATACCTCACTGCCCCAACTGTGGTAGAAGGATCACAAAACAGACGGTTGAGCAGATAGTAGATTCGATAATGAGCCAAAAAGGTGGTGCATGGGTCAAAGTCCTAGCTCCAGTAGTGCGAGGAAGGAAAGGAGAATACAAGGATCTACTCGAGGATCTGAGACTCAAAGGTTTCATCAACGCGAGAGTCGACAAGACAGAGATTAGAACAGATCAAACAATAAAATTGGAGAGATACAAGAAACACACAATAGAAGCAATCGTCGACCATCTCAAATTGACTTCACTGGAGAAATCCCGACTTGCCGAATCAATACAGACCGCTATATTCCTCTCAGGCGGCGTAGTCACGATCGAGTCTGAAGGTTCAGAGTTGGCCTTCAGCGAGAAGCTCTCCTGCCCTCAATGTGGAACAAGCATAGAGGAGCTAGAGCCTAGGATGTTCTCCTTCAACAGCCCATACGGCGCCTGCCAGGGATGCACAGGTCTCGGGGTCAAGATCGGTATCGATCCTGAGCTGGTGATGCCTGACAGAGAGAAGTCGATCTCAGAGGGAGCGATAAAACCCTTCTTCGGCCCAGTAGACAGTTGGGTTCTCTCCCAATTCAGGCCGGTAGCAGAGCGATACGGGATAGATTTCGACACGCCAATCAAACATCTGACAAAGAAGCAGCTCAACATAATCCTCTACGGAACTCCGCCCGCAGAGTACGGTAATGACTTCGAGGGCGTAGTCAACATGCTTGAACGAAGACACAGAGAAACACACTCAGAATCCATGAAAGAATGGTATCAGAAATTTATGAGTGAAACGCTCTGCCCAAGTTGCAAAGGAGACCGGCTCAAGCCTCAATCTCTTGCCGTCAAGGTTAGCGGCAAGTCCATAGCTCAAGTAACAAGGATGCCAATAACAGCAACGATGAATTTCCTATCCAAGCTGGAGCTCAGCGATAGAGAACGTTTCATAGCTGAGAGAATACTCAAGGAACTGAATCAAAGACTCAACTTCCTCACCAATGTAGGCCTAGGCTACCTCACACTCGACCGAAGGATGAGCTCTCTCTCAGGCGGAGAAGCTCAACGG
>JAPKYM010000279.1 GCA_026394315.1 Candidatus Bathyarchaeota archaeon
ATGACTAACACTGCGGTCATTATTGTGGAGGCAACAACAGAAAGCGCAGTATGCCACTGAGGCCTTGCAAGAGTTTTCAACAGAAGTCTGTATCCGTCCGTTTTATTAACCCCCTTTATTGTGGCTCAGCCTTCTTGAGCAATCATCTTGAGAAAATTGCCTATGTTGCCATTCTGATACGTCTTGATGACTGGAACTGCATACTCTATCTTCACGTTCAACTCCCTGACTCGTGAGATAGCCTGGTCTATGTCTTCTTTGCTTTTTCCAACGAGATGGACTATCCCTTCCGGCGATCCGAAAGATCTTACCACCGTGACACTCTGAGGAAGCGACGAGATTTCTCTGAGGATGCTGTCACGCTCGGAGTGTGCTGGGAAATTTGTACCTAGGTAGACCTGTTCTGTAAGACCGAGTTTTTCTAGGTTAAGGTTGACTGTGTACCCTCTGATTATACCTAAGCTCTCTAGTTTGTTGATTCTGTATGCAACTACGTTAGGGTGTAGTCCCAGCTTGCTTCCGATGCTTGAGAGTGTGGCTTTTGAATTGTGAACAAGCTCGGCCAGAATCTTCAGATCTGTTGCGTTGACAATAGTCATCTTGGACTCCATCTCCTAGGCAGCTTGGAATTGCTCGGACCACTCCTTGTACGACCTTATCGTCCTTTGATCAACGCTGGGTTTACGTACTCGGAAGACGTCCCTGAAATCCTGCATCATTATTGGTCGTGTCTTAGCTTGTCTATCGTCTGGATTCCCGTTCTCGAAAAATTCTCTAACAACTCGACTTTGGGCCGCTTGGAAATTGTTAAGGATGTCACTGCCAGAGTGCCCATCTGTTATCTTGGCAAGTTCCACGAGATCAATGTCCGCTCCCAAGTTGAGCTTCTTAGAGAATATCTTGAACATCTCTAGTCTCGCACTTTCTTCTGGCAGTGGGACAAGTATTCTCTTTTGGAATCGGCGTCTGAAAGGTTCATCAAGGGTCCATGGTTTGTTTGTCGCACCTATGACGTAGGTGTGAAGTACTTTCTTCTTATCGATTAAACCATCCATCTCCTTCAGGAACTGATTTCGAGTTCTGATTTCACCTCCAACCTCTTGAGACCTGACACCGATGAGAGAGTCAATTTCGTCAATGAAAATTATTGCTGCTTTTCCATTCGCACTCACTCTCCTTGCTTCCGCAAAAAGCTGCGCGACATTCTTCTCAGATTCGCCCAGCCACTTGGACATTATAGAGGACGCGTCGACGCAGAAGAATGTAGCATCGATCTCCGTGGCGGCAGCCGCGGCCAGAAGCGTTTTCCCGCAACCCGATGGACCAAAGAAGAGTATCCCTCTTGGCCATCCGAGAGGGAATAGATCCGGTCTTCTAACAGGCCATATTACAGATTCCTCTATCGCCTTCTTTGCTTCGCTTAGGTTTGCTATGTCGTCCCACTTCACATCTGGCTTCTCGTTCAGAACCAGATGCTCGAACTTGGCTTCTCCCCCTGACGGGGCGCTCTCTATTGGTTCATGGTGGTTTGCCTGATTCTGGAGCTCTTTTATCCTTTTTCTGTAGGACTCGACATGTTCCATTAAGACAAGATTCTGGGAGGAGTTTGGGTACAATGCGCATAACTGAAGAAGTACATCTACGGCTCTCTGATACTTGGCAATGGCCAAACCTCTTGACCCTTGCTGATCCAGCTGTGTAGCTTCTGTTGCATGCTTTAATGCTATTCGTTCGAGTTCTTCAGATGCTGACAAATCCGTCACCATAACTCTCCGTGTAAAGATAAAGAGACCAACTCACTCCTTCTCCCATACCACATCAAGCTTTCCGACTTCTCTCAGTTGGTCTATAGCCTTGATCACATCCTCTGGAGTTTTCGAAAGTTTGCTGGCGCATTCTGAGACTGACACCTTTCCGGCATGAGATTCTATGTAAAATAAGACCTGGTCAAGAAGAGAGGGGTCGGGTTTATCCCCCGTGGACTCATTTCTGGTCTCAGTCGGGGCCGCTGTCAATTCCGAAACTGGCAATTCGGGAAACTTCTCGCGCGCCTTTTCATCCGCTATGCTCTTGGACACCTCCAATATTCTCTTTGCCTCTTCACTGGTGACCCTAATCTCAAGATCAGCCTGAGTCACCTGACCGACCTCTTCGCCAAGTTCAAATAGCATCGATGCAACCCTGTCTAGTTCACCCGCCACTTCTGGAACCAAGCCAACTATAGATCCTTTGGTCCCTCTGACAACATCCATTATTGGCGCTAGCTCTACTACTGCTTCGCCAAATTGGATTATTGTGTCGAGTCTAAGAACGACTCGTTCTAGTGCCAACTGAACGCTCTTTGCAGTTGTGTACATTTTTCTAATTTCGGCGCACTCATTAGCGTACATCCGGGCGTGACTTTTGTCGCAAGTCATCTCTGCGCCAATGCATCTCTGAAAGATCTCTTTGTCTCTTTGGATTAGCCTCTCAGTAGTCTGGTCTAGTTTGTCTTTTTGTAGGCTTAATTTGTACTGAACGTCCGAGAGCCCTTCCTTCAGGGAAGGCGAGATTCTGGTCTTTTCGCCTTTCCGTCTAGGAAAAAAGATGACTGATCCCCCTTACGGCTGCATTCGGACTACGACTATAGGACCTCCAGTCTTTGTTAGACCGATGGTCTTTGTGAGTCCTGCTGGCTCTTCTGGCACCTGTGGGGATTTCGTCTCTGTCTTCTTTGTTTGGATTCCAACGTCTTCTGCGCTGTCCCTTAGAGCGATGAGACCGTTAATCTGCTCATCAATGTTCTTTTTCTCAGACAAGAAATGACGCAAGCCGTTCTGAATGGACTCATTCGCCAGGTTGTATCCATCTTCCGCTATCTCTCCTGACGTGTAGTGCATCTTGTTGTTGGCCATCAATGACTGTATCACTTTCACCTTTTCATCGAGCATTTGCGCTCTTTCCGCAAGCTTCTGAATTGCTCCGTCACTTCTTTTCAAAAGGTCATCTCGCGCTTGCCTGAACTGTTCTTTTAGTTGCTCGTACATGGCCTCATTAACATCACCACTCACAGTCAGTTCATTCAGTGCTTGGTCTCTGCGTCTTAGCAGGTCAAGTTCTCGTGTGAGCTCTTCTGCTTCAATTGCCCAGTCATATAGAAGGATAAGCGTCATTCCGTTGAGTGAGAGTTGTTTGCTTGGGAAGCTAGCGAAATCCCCGTTGTAAAGTTCAAGGCTCACGTCACTGATCTCGCCTTTGATGTTGGAAGTTATTCCCACAAGCTTGCCTAGATCTTTCCCGTAAGGATCCTTCACGGTCTTTCCTACGAATTTTCTAAGGTCATTCATGTTCATGGCAGCTCAACCTCATCATTTCGGGTTCTAGACTAAGTCGTGCCGGATTCTGGATATGTGAAGCCAGCTCGCTCCGCGACCTTAGGTAGATCTGGAAACTTCTCATTCATTCTCTGTGCAGCGACGGCGTTAGCCTCGCTCAGTATCTGTTGAGTTGCAGTGTCGGAAGCACCTTCATCATATTGTTGACCTGTGACTTCCCCGACTTCAAGGGATGTACTGTTTAGAGATTCGACTATTTCCCCTAGAGCATATGAGACTTCAGGCATGATTCCGCTAATCTGAGACTTGATAGAGGTGACGACGCCTGCTACCGGCCTCAGCATTGATGCGGCCTCACCCCATATCTCTATATTCTCTAGCCTAATGATTGCCTTCTCTAAAGCCAGCTGGCATCGCAATACTGTTGATGCCATTTTTCTGATTTCTGCACATTCACTGGCGTACAATGCTGCTCTGGCGCTATCCTTGGCCATCTGGGCAGAGATGCATTTATCGAATAGATTCTTGTCATGCCTCTGCATCTTGTGAGCGGAGTTCTCGAGTTTGCTTTGCTGGATCTTGAGTTTGAATACAGATTGAGCGATCTTCTCTTTCACAGGCATTTGTGGGCGAACAATTCCTGAGATGCGCGAGAAGTTTACTGGCGGTTCTTTGCCGCTGTCCCAATTCTTCATAATATCTCTGGGCATTACACGATTTCCTGTGCAGTTGTATATTGCACAAATTTAATTGCTCAGCTTTTGAACGCTTAATTAAATGTCTGAAGTTGATTTCTTAAGACAATATTGTTTGTTAGATTGGTGTAAAAACTAGCCTGCTCCAACTTAGGCAGGCTTAAAGGCCAAAAAGGGCTGGGTGCCTTCTTGCATGTATTCGACAATCACTCTCATACTCATCTTGATTGTTTCCGGCCTTTCGACATCTACATTCACCAAGCGTGCGGTTACCTTAGGCCCTTCGTCGAGCCTCACTATGCCAATTGCGTAGGGAGTCTTGTCTTTGAGAAAGGAGGGTGGAACATACACGATAGTGAACGTCTCCAAGGAACCTTCGCCGCGGAACTGAGACCACCTAAGCTTCTTCCCTCTGCATTTTGTGCAAAGCATTCTTGGAGGAATCATAAGGTTCTTGCATTCATCGCAGGAGTTGCCCATCAATTTCTTCTCTTTGAGATAATCCTGAAACGATTTCACTGTGAATGGTTTTTCCTGGCTCATCAGATCTCACTCGTAGACGCCAAACGTCTCTTAGCAGCCTGGAAGGCAGCTCCAATTTCGTCTAGGCTTCTAGCTTAAGCGCTACCATCGATATTTATTGGTTTACCACACCTGCAAGAAAAGCATCCTTTCGCACGTGTGTTGTGAGTGTCATGTTATGAGCCCTTCTTTCCTGAGCTTTTCAAGCACTTTCTGCACTATCTCTTCTGGAGATTTCCGGTCGGAGTCGACAACAACCTCAGGTCGTTCTGGAATTTCATAAGGGCTACCAATCCCTGGAACTGTTGTGCTCTCTCCAGCTTTCGCCCTTCGGTATATCTCTCTAGGTGCCAAATAGGTCTCTTCGCGGGATTCTTCTCTACTCATACACGCCTCTAGAGGGCATCTTAGATAGACCTCAAGGAAGCTGCTCAGCTCCCTTCTACATGAATCCCTGTACCTTCTGAGATTCCCAGTTGCATCAATTATTACATTGACCCCATTTTCTGTCAGGAGTTTGGCCGTGAGTATTATGACGCGATAGACGAGTTCTCTTTCATATTCTGAATATGTGGGCTCAGGCGTCACGTCCTTGCGAAGAGCATCTGATGATAGTACCTGAGATTTTACACCCTTTTCTGAGAGAACCTGATGTAGTCGTCTGGCCACGATTGATTTGCCACTACCAGGAAGCCCTGTGATCCAGATCGCCCAGCCTTTAGAGTCCACGGGTCTCAATCATAGATGAGTCTTCGATATTAAAGACCTGGCTCCTGGAAGGTTGCCCATCGAGAGAATAGAGATCCTCTTATGAGTGCTTTCGACGATGTAATAGTAATTGCCCTCCTAAGGAATGAAACTGAAGGATTTGTGCAGGTGGTTCTTGATTGAAGATCCAAGTTGGCTCTGCCGCCTATGATATGGACTCAAAACAAATTGAATCTTACCTACAAACTGTATTGGGGTACCCGGTGAATCTGATTTCTATCGAGAAACTGGGAGAGGGCTTTCACAATGCAGGATTTCTAGTCGTTTTCTCAAACGGTCACAAAACTGGAAGAATCGTAATGAGGATTGTGCGTGGAGACACTGGCTGGGGACATGATTACTTGGGAGACCGCTGCGCAGTTCTTCTACTTCAGCATAGACTGATCAGACTGGCCCCCAGAGGAACATGCACCAACTCGTATGATGTGGCCACCCTTATGCAAGACGGGTCAATCAGATCAATCGGCGACTCTGTTGAGTTTCTCCATTTTATGGAGGAAGTAAAAGAATCAGAGAACCCGTCATATTCACAAGACTTGTTCAGAATCTCTGAGAATGGGACGATTTCGGATACTGACAAGATTCGTGCAAAACAAATCGCTGACTACCTATCAGGTCTCCATTCCACGAAGAAGCCTAGCGCAATCCTGTACAAGAGACATATACGTGACTTGATTGGTCACGGTGAGATGCTCATGGGAGTCATCGACACTTATCCTGACCCTGAGAATCTGGAATTCACATCTAATGAGGAATTGGAGAGAATTGAGACTGAAGCTGTCCGTTGGAGAAACAAGATCAAGTACCTTTTTCATAGATGCAGTAGGATTCACGGAGACATACATCCGTTTGGGAATGTCAGGTTCACTAATGAGAATTCGATACTGGCGTTGGATCTCTCAAGGGAGGAGTTTGGAGAACCTGCAGACGACGTCACTGGCATGAGCATTAACTACATATTCTTCAGCATATGGAAGCATGGAAGACTGATTCCGACATTCAGAGAACTCTTCGAGGTTTTCCTGAACCGCTACTTGGAGAAGACTGGCGACACTGAGATCTTCAAAGTAATGGCGCCTTTCTATGCCTTCAGAGGAATGGTAGTCGCTCACCCTCAGTACTATCCAGATCTCGAGACAAGAAGTAGAAGAAAAATCTTCAACTTCGTGATTAATGTGCTGGGGGAGGAAACGTTTGACCCAGCAAAGGTTGAATCTTACCTTGAGAAAGAGCCAAGTTGAATAATGAGGAGATTGGACAGCGATCTGCATGGAATACAAAGTCAGAGATGAGGCCCTCTTAGAGGATGGGCTAAGGTCGATCACCTGGGCAGAAGCCCACATGCCAGTGATGATGGCTGTTAGAAGAGACTTTGAAAAGAGGAGAC
>JAPKYM010000365.1 GCA_026394315.1 Candidatus Bathyarchaeota archaeon
GGCAGAAAGAGGTATGGTGAGCACCCATGCGAGAACTATGTTTCTGGCCATGCCCCACCTGACCGCCGAGAATCTGCGGGTCGCACCAACACCCATAATCGACCCGGTGATGGCATGAGTTGTGCTCACCGGCAACCCGCCCACCGCTGTCGCAGCTAATACGAGGGCAGCAGCACTCTCCGCACACGCACCCTGATACGGCCGTAGTCTAGTAATCTTATGCGCCATCGTGTGGACAATCCTCCAACCTCCAAACAATGTCCCTAGAGAGATAGTGATATGACACGCGGCTGCGACCCAGAGAGGAACATGAAAGGACGAGAGGTAACCATATGTCACAAGCATGGCAGTGATGACCCCCATGACCTTCTGAGCATCATTGGTTCCATGAGTAACGGAGAAGAAGAATGACGATACAAGCTGAATACGGCTGAAGTACCTGTTACCCTTCACAGGATGAAGATTCACTGAAAGCCTCATCACACCGGCTGTGATGAAGAAGGCGAAGATGAACGCTATCACTGGTGAAGTCACCATGGGAATAGCCACTTTATCAATAACCGATGACAGATTCACAGCGTTAAATCCTGAAGCAGCAATTCCAACCCCAATCAAGCTTCCAACCAGTACGTGAGACTCAGAGCAGGGTATTCCCCACCAATATGTCAGCCCATCCCATACCAGCCCGCCGATCAAAGCTGCTATCAGAACCTCAGCAGTAACAAGTTTACTATTAATGATCCCCTCGCCCATAGTTACCGCGACAGCTGTCGGGAACATGAACATGCCAACGAAGTTTCCGGCTGCGGATAATGCGACGGCTCTGACAGGTGTTAATACCCTTGTGGCAATAACTGTTGCTATCGCATTAGCAGCATCCGTGAATCCATTCCAGAAAGAGAAGAAGAAAAGAATTCCAAGCGCAGCAAAAAGAACAGGCTCTACCATATCAGAGACCCACCATAAACCTACGATGTGATACTATTAGGTGCTTCCGATGGTTTCTAAGATCTTTGATAAGGCAGGCCCGAAATGTTAAAGTTGTGTAGCGGGCTTTCCAACTTCATTTCGGAAATGCCCGTGTGGATGCCCTGGTCGGAAAATCAGTATCCGGATGGAAACGCAAAACGCATGCTATAATCCTAAAAAAAGGGTTTAGGCAGGGACTTTGGGTAGAACCCTAAGTCCCGCCTCGATCATTTCCTTGGTGGCTTCAAAGTCTTTCAGGACGCTTGCACGGTACTCCTCATACACCTTCACGTCGAGCAATCCGTGACCGCTATAGTTGAAGATTATCACCTTCTCCTCACCTGTCTTCTTGCACTCTAATGCGAGATCTATTGTCGCTTTGATGGCGTGTGCTGTCTCTGGCGCAGAAATGAACCCCTCCGTCTTAGCAAAGAGAACTGCTGCCTCCATGACTTGTCTTTGACCGTAAGCACGACTCTCCATC
Source organism: Candidatus Bathyarchaeota archaeon (assembly GCA_026394315.1). GTDB lineage: Archaea > Thermoproteota > Bathyarchaeia > 40CM-2-53-6 > RBG-13-38-9 > JAPKYM01. Next base: position 1,454 of record JAPKYM010000365.1, read on the forward strand.
AAACCCTTGTGCACCAGATAGGAGAGGCTAGGTGCTTTTCCGTGGTATCTTAGCCCTGCTGCGTGGATTGGAGGGCATTGGAATGTGTGTCCTACAGTGTACATCTTTACAACCGGAGCTGTCGCGGCAGAATCTCCGTAATCGTATTCATAGACGCCCCTTGTTGTAGAAGGTACGGCAGTAGGCTCAGCAGCGACGAATCTTGTCTCTTTCTTGTTTCCTTTCAACTTGTCGTGCATGAATGGGTAGCTGAATCCTCCGTAATTGCTTCCGCCACCTATGCAGCCGACAACGATGTCTGGGTACTCATCCAGCATCTCCATCTGTTTCTTCGCTTCAAGCCCGATTATGCTCTGATGTAACAAAACAAAATCCAGAACGCTTCCTAGGGAGTATTTTGTGTTGTCGTGTTTTATGCAGTCTTCAACAGCTTCGCTAATGGCTATGCCCAAGCTTCCAGGATGATCAGGGTCTTCCTTCAAGAATTTTCTTCCGGCGTCGGTCCTATCGCTTGGTGATGGGAATACTTCTGCTCCGTAGGTTTCGATGACTGTTCTTCGACCGGGTTTGCTCAAGTAACTGCTTCGGGTCATGTAGACTGTGCAATCCATGTCAAAGAGGCTGCAGGCTAGCGCTAAGGCTGAACCCCACTGGCCGGCACCTGTCTCGGTAGTGAGTCTTTCAGCTCCTTCTTTCATGTTGTAGTAGGCTTGGGCTATTGCAGTGTTCGGCTTGTGGCTTCCGGTAGGATTAACGTCTTCCCTCTTGAAGTAGATCTTTGCTGGAGTTCCAAGGCTCTTCTCAAGTCTGGTGGCGCGTTGGAGTGGGGTCGGTCTCCCAATCCTAATATACGTCTCGAGGATCTCTTCGGGGATTTCAATCTCAGGCTGTGTTGATACGGCTTGCATGACGCACTCCTTTGGGAATAGCCGCATCAAGGGTTCTGGGCTAATGGGTTTGAGAGTGATTGGGTCAAGTGGTGGTGGGTAGCCTGGGGGTAGATGTGGAAGGATGTTGTACCACTTCTTCGGGATCTGGTCTACTTCTAGGTTGACTTTGATTACATTCTTTGACATTCGTCTCACAAACTTACCTTTTTGTCTCTTCTTGCACCTATGGGCTATATTTTAATCTTTCGTGTACATAGTGGTGCGTGTGACGCGCTAAACAACCCATAAGAATAGCTTTGCAGCATATCACATACCAGATAACTTTGTGGAACAATATCGCAAAACATCTGCAGGGACACCCAGAAAGGCTTGCAGTTGCCAGACTGCTTGTCGAAACCGGTCTCTCAATAAGAAACGACCGCATCTACTGCAACCAGATAGAAATCCCCACAGTCAGAATAGCGGAAGCGGCTGGAGTAGACAGGAGGACCGTCACCAAGACCATCCAGACAATCTCCTCAAACAAAGAATTGAACCAGATCTTCGAGAAGATGAGATCAGCCGGCTTATCGCTCAGAGAGATCGCAAGACATCTGGGTTTCGGAGTACTAGAGATCACCCCACAAGATCCCCGAGGCGTAGGGATCTTGGCTAAGGCCTCAACGTTGATAGCCGAAGAGGGCATAAGCATCCGACAAGCAATAGTAGACGACCCGGAACTCTGCCCTGAGCCCAAACTCACACTTATTGCTGAGAGAGAACTGCCCGGAGATCTCATCCCCCGGCTGCTGAAAGTCCCCGGAATCGCCAAGGTCTCAATATCGTGATCTCTTCGCTTGCGGGGTAGCGAGATGTACAAGATCAAACTATACTTTGATCTCCAAGGATCCTACCAGAACAGGCTGACGATGTTGCACGGTCTTCTTGAGGACATAAAGAAGAAATGGAATGTCTCCTGTGAAGAGACAGAGGTTAGGAATCTCTCCAAAGAGGAGATTAAGAATCTACCATCATTGATCAGATCCATTCCGCCGCAGGTAAGGGGCAGGATAGTCAGCTCTGGCCATCATGTCCTCCCTCTGTCAAGGACGAAGCGGCTCAATCTGAGGAATACGCCGATCACAATACTAAAGATCGATGATGCGCCCGCTGACGTGTATCCGCATCTACTCGGTACAAACTACGCAACTCCAGAAGACTTCATCTCAAGAATCCTGCGAGTTGGGCCAAGTGAGTACCTCCAGGCAAGAGGCCTCTTGGAAGAGCCGATCATCAAGATATTGGCCGACTATCCAGAATCATTGGGCAAGGGGACCTCCCTGCTGATGATAAGCCACGAGACTGAAGCTGGTGTCATAGATATTATACTGCAAGATGTCAAAGGGAACCCGATAGTTGTAGAGACTGAGACCCGAGCTAAGGACTCTTCAGTGGCACAGGTCTGTAGGCTTGCGGCTGGCTACGCAAAGTCAAATGGTCTTTCTCTGGAACAGGTACGCAAGATGATTGTCTGCCTAGGCTATGAGGGTCAACTTGAAACTACGTGTGAAGGTTCAGGCGTGGAACTCTACAAACTTGTTATATATAGATTAGTGTAGAATATTGTTTATGGAAGCTTCACAAGTTGGGGGTTTGGAGCGGTTTTTCAGGGATCCTGCTGTTGGCAAGTGGTTGGCTTGTTATGATGTTGAGAGTCGACGGGGTCGGTGGCGTAAGTTGCGGATGTTTCTGTCGTATTTGGAGGGGCACCAGAAGCTTGGGGGTTTGGGTCCGAGTGAGCTTGTTGCTTTTCAGAGGGGGGCTGGGAAGGCTGAGGAGTTTCTGATTCTTGATGCTTTGCAGGATCATATTCGGGGCAAGAGTGGGACATATGGTTCGTTGCTAAGTCATTATAGTGTTGTGAAGAGTTTCTTTAGGCGGAATAGGGTTCCGCTGCCTGAGGATACATTCGAGATTAATGCTAATCGATCTCCGGTCTCTGGAAAGCTGACTGTTGAGATCATCAAGAGCCTGGTTGAGAATGTCGGGGTGAACTGGAAGGCTTTCTACCTGACCTTGTGGATGAGTCTGATGGATCTTGAGCGGTTCATGATCTTCAATCGGAGTTGCGCTGGATCCCTTGTCAAACATTTGAAGGAGAAGGGTGTAGGTGAGCCTTACCTTTTTGATTATCCGGGAAGAAAAAAGATGCGGGGCAAGAAAGTCTACTATACCTTTCTAGGTTGTGACGCTCTTGCTGCATGGATTGAATACTTTGAGAGGATGCGAGGCTGGCCCAGTGAAGGTGAACCGATCCTGCTTGACCAGGACGGTAAGGCTGTACGTAAACAGGCTATTAGAATGAGGCATCTGCGCCTTCTCGAGAAACTAAAGTATGTTAAGCTTGGAGGTTCACCTAGCAACCGTTACGGCTACAATCTACATGAGTTCAGAGACGTAGCCCGAACCCTTCTTCATCTTCAAGGCAGAAAGGACCAGCTTGATCTTGACTGTGTCGAATTCTGGATGGGACATACCACGGATCCTAATCAATACGACAAGTTCTACATGGACAAGAACTACACTCTGGAGCAGTACAGAATCGCGGAGAAATACCTCAACATAATGTCCGGATCCAGCATGGGCCCACAACTGCAGAACGCGGACGAGATGATTGAATTGATCATAAAGAATAAGCCGGCCTTCGAGAAGCT
>JAPKYM010000090.1 GCA_026394315.1 Candidatus Bathyarchaeota archaeon
ATGGTTGCATAGAATCTGCGGACCCGTCTAAAGTGTCATCAACAGCTAAAGGGCGTGGATGTTCTCAGCTTGGCAGTCTCGGAAGTGGGAATCATTTTCTTGAGATACAGAAAGTCGACAAGATCCTTGATCCAGTTGTTGCCAAGACCTTTGGTATCGAGAAACCTGGACAGGTGTTGATCATGATCCATACTGGAAGCCGCGGATTCGGTCACCAGATATGTAGTGACTACCTAGTTGTCATGGAGAGGTCTATTCGCAAGTATGATATCAAACTCCCAGATCGACAGTTAGCTTGCGCACCACTGAAAAGCCCAGAAGCCGAAGACTACATTCCAGCAATGTCGTCAGCCTGCAACTTTGCTTGGTCGAACAGACAGATGATAACCCACTGGACAAGAGAAGCCTTCGAGAAGGTGTTCAAAAGGTCAGCCGACTCGATGGACATGCATGTAGTATATGATGTGGCACATAACATAGCAAAAATCGAAGAACATGAAATTGATGGAAAGAGAGTGAAGGTCTGCGTACACCGCAAAGGAGCAACCCGAGCTTTTCCACCTGGAAACGCAAAAGTTCCATCCGACTATCAAAAAAGCGGCCAACCAGTACTTCTACCTGGAAGCATGGGGACTTCCTCTTGGGTTCTTGTTGGAACTCCGAAAGCGATGGAACTGAGCTTTGGATCAACGGCTCATGGTGCTGGAAGAGTTCTAAGTCGATCAGCAGCTAAACGAAGGTATTGGGGAGGCGACGTGAAGAAGAACTTGGAGGACCAAGGGATTCTCATCAGGGCTGCCAATATGGCGGTCGTTAGCGAGGAGGCTCCGCAAGCCTACAAGGATGTTGATCGAGTTGCGAACGTGAGTCATGAACTCGGAATAGCCACGAAAGTAGCTAGGTTGCTACCGCTCGGGGTGACCAAAGGATAGTCGTTGGCTCTTCTAGAGAGATTTTTTCAGCCTAGTGATTTCCGTTATCGGGGTAGGGTCAACTCCTCTCGCAATGGCCAAATAGAATGATACAAAATCAGCCACGTAGATAGCGGACAGCAGTTTTGCCAGTCTATTCGGTCCCGTTCCTCTAATCTGGGAGAAATCTTTGATCTCAAGCTCTCTCAGGTAATCCATTGTGCGTTCAACAATTCGAGTCTCTGTTTGGTATTCATTATCGTCTCTGATGAAAACGAATGAACACTTTGATTTCCAAGAATCTGACGTTAGTTGAGGCCAGCTCTCAACTTCGTTGTGGCAAATCTCGGGGATCGTGTCAAATTTTGCGGGTATCTTGCTGTTCTCATTTAGCTGATTCTTGAATCTTCGGGCAACACTACTCATACGTTCCAGTGAATAGATGATTGGAAGTGTGTCAATAAGTTTCAGAGCCATCTGTTTCGCAAGATTATGGGAAGTGTCTTTCGCAACGCTCAATTCTGCTCGAAGCTTCTCCAGATGTTCACTAGCAGGCTGAACATCTTCGAGATCCTGAATGATGCCATACTCCTGCAAAATAGACATCGTTGCCACAAGCATTTGTGGAAATGCTGTCCTCGGAGGCACACCTGACTTGAGTCGTTTGACTGAAATGCCCTGCTTTTCAGAGATTTCAGCCAACATTCCTCCCGATGTAACAGAAGACACAATGCATCTT
>JAPKYM010000001.1 GCA_026394315.1 Candidatus Bathyarchaeota archaeon
AGCAACAGAGATACAAAACCTTTCGGGTTTTTCCGCCATGCCGTAAAGCATACGGCTCACCTCGTCGTAGGCAGATGTTAGCTTCTGATGATCCTCTGGCGTCATGTAGCCGGTATCTTTTGAGACATCAAGCCAGACCTCGGTTTCTCCGGCCTCGCCTGCCGCATCAACAACCTTGCTCACGAACATTTTCGGATACATTCTTTTCTTCCAAGCCTCTTGCCCCGTGAAATATATTATGGACTCAGGTCATTTTTCAGCCTGACTTTAAGATAGCGCTTTCCATAAGTGGTTTTCAGATATCTTTCACGATGCAGAGCATCTTTTTGATTCCTGCATGCCTCATAGTATAAGATTTCGAAAGGTCGCCGGTGTTCTGTTGATTTAATTTGCCCATCATTGTGTTCAATTAGCCTTCGCTCCAAATCCTCGGTATAACCTGTATAGAAGTTGCCATCTTTCAGGCTCTTCAGAAGATAAACAAAGTACATCTATTTCACAGGGCGAGCAATATTCGCCGGGATACTCCTGGACGAGCGCCTGATTTGGTCAGTTAAAGAATACTTCTCTTCACGGGGAAACCCTTTAGTAACTTCAAATACCTCCATTGCCAATTTATAAGACAGTTGATAAACCTTTAGGTCACGGTAACCTCTGTAATTCATACTCCCTACTGTTTACTGCATACTCTTATTGTTTGTCTTGAGGGACGTTGCTGCGAAACTGCAATCTGGTTGATCTGGTTTGTCTGGTTTGTCAAGTCTGTTTGGTAGATTCCGTCACAAACCATCGATCGATTTCGTCAACCACGTTGATACCGTAAAACCGTTATACAAAAAATACAGAAAATAGCTGGAGATGATGAGGATAGGATGAGAGGTTCCTCATTTCGAAGGACATCATTCGAACATTTTATCTATTGCTTTATCGGCTTCTTCCAATATCGCTCGCGAAATCCACAAAGAAGAATGAGAAAGTCTTTTTAGGGCATCCCTGGCTTCGACGTGTCTTAAATACCCCTCAGCCGCAGCCCAAAGTAGAATTCCTAAAGTCCCATGAACTTCCAGTCCCATCACGTCGGCAAAGGTCCTTGCCGATGCATCGTCTGTTAAGAACCAATGTGCCTTAAGGCTCTGGGCCAGGCTAATGGCCTCAGCTTCTCCAATATCAAGCAATGCAGATCCACACAGAGCATCCACTCTAAATTTCTCACTTGAAGGCAACTTTTCAATAATAATCCAAGAGGGTTTCTGTTCCCTCCAAGTAGGATCCGTTTCAGAAAGCTCGCTATTTACAACTTCTGGAATTATGACTCTCCCTGTCTTTTCAAGAAGATCTATCAAACCCATCTCTTTCAAATGTAAAATTGGACCCGTGTCGCAGACAATGAGTTTCATGAATCAAGAGTCCTCTTTACCTTCAAGGCCCACTCAATATCTTCTTGCATATATTTCTCCATCAACATGGGACGATGGTGACGGATAAATTGACGTAACGCCTCACGCATCAACTCCCCTTCGTTATTAAACCAACCCTCCTTAACATATTCCTCTATTTCAGTTACCAGCTTTTCCGGAATATCTACCTGAATCGTCT
>JAPKYM010000310.1 GCA_026394315.1 Candidatus Bathyarchaeota archaeon
ACCGAGATGTCCCTAGCGTCAAATGTTTGGATCCTTAGCCTAGCATCTTTGAGTATTCCCATCTGGTATCCATCTCTGTAATTTGAGCAGGTGATGAATTGCTGCAAGTATGCTTATCTGCATTACTCGCCAAAGATCCCGCGCGCGGCTTTGGCAATGGCAGCAGTTATGGATTTACACTAGCAGTCGTGTGAGCGCAAGCTGACGTGCATAGTCTTTCCGCAAATAGCTCTTCAGGTTACATTCAATATTTTGATAGTTCGTCATTCTTACTGTAGGGATTCCCTATCCCTCAAGACTCTGAGAGCACCCTGTAGGTGTTCGGTCTTCTTTCCTTGAGTCTTGATTCTCTAAGCTTTCTTGCGGTATCAAGGTTCACCTCTGCCACCACGGCCGCAAATGATTCTTCTCCAGTAGAAAGCACGTTCGGATAAACAACTGTAGACTCAGAGTCCTGTCTCAGATCCAAAATCATGCTGTGACCTGAGTGTCGAGGAGGCCACACGAGATTCGATGCAACTATTGGTAAGCGATTCTCCAGACAGCGTGTCATCAGATACAAATGCCAAGGCTGAGTTCCGGCATTCAAAATGCGTGAGGGGACAAATACCATCTCAACCCCTTTTATAGCAAAGGTTCGAGCAACCTCTGGGAAAACAGTGTCATAGCAAACCATAACACCGAACTTCAAATTGTTCACATCGAATACAACATGTTCGGAGCCGGGTTTCGCTTTGGCCTTCTCATCACCAAAAAGATGTATCTTCCTCTGTCTACCGACCAAATGGCCATTTGGATCGATCACAGGCGCTGTCACATAGATTCCGTCAGGTAGTTGCTCGAAGAAACCTCCAGCAATTATAGTGACATTGAATCTTCTTGCCTGCTCTCTCATCAGTTCAATCAATTCTGAGACGGACTTTGGCGTCTCCTCACCAAGCCAGTGCTCAGGAAAACAAAGAAATTCAGCTTCGGCCTCAACTGCTTTGTTAATCAGCCTCTCAATGGTATTCTCAGAGGCGCTTCCTTTGGATGGTTCTGGCCCTATCTGGATTGCTGCTACTTTCAGTGGATTCACAGTCCCTTGATGCCGAGTTTATCAACTAGGTAGTCCAAAAGCTGTCTTGCGATATCTTCTTTGCTCGTTAGCGGTATGTGTGTAACGCTACCTTTGCGATCGATAAAGTATACTTCGTTATCTTCTGCGCAAAATCCTGGTCCTTCGACGCCTATGTGATTAGCAACTGCAAGGTCAGCTCCGGAAGACTTCAGGACCTCCCGAGCTTTTTCAATCAATTCTGAATTTGACAAGCCGTGTTCAGCCTTAAACGCGACCAGGCAAGTCTTAGGGCTTGTCTTCTTTACACAATCTATTATTTTCGGCGTGGCCTCTAGCTCAATTGTTATCTTTGGATTGCCTCTTGTGGGGATTTTAGTTCTGTGGAAAGTTGATGGTTTGTAATCAGCTACGGCAGCGCTGCCTATGAAAACTTGACATTGATTGTTTTGGAGTTCCTCTTTGACCGCCTTAAGCATCTCCTCTGAGGTCTCAACCCTTATAGTTCTCGCTTGAGGAGGCGTTTCCACATCTGCTGGTCCCAGTATAAGGTTTGTTGTTGCTCCTCGCCTTGCAGCCTCTCTTGCTATTGCAGCTCCCATTTTGCCTGAACTTTTGTTTGTTACTATGCGAATTGGGTCTATGTATTCCTGTGTGGGTCCAGCAGTAATGAGAAAGTTGACTCCTAGGAGGTCTCTCCGGTGAAGTCTTTGGATTACCGCTTTGACTATGGCTGAGGTCTGAACTATCTTGGCTTTACCTTCAACTATTTGTGGGTCTAGGAACTCCACGCCAAGAGACTTTAGCTTTCTGATGTTCTCTAGAACAACCGGGTGTCTGTACATGGATTGATGCATCGATGGAGCGATAAGGATTGGTATGCCGGATCCCAAGGCGGTTGTTGCTACTGTCGTAACCGTCGTGTCGTCGATTCCAGAGGCTATCTTACCAATTGTATTCGCTGTTGCCGGTGCTATCAATATGAGGTTTGATTTTCCAGACCACTCGCCTGCTAGTTGAACATGTTCCGTTTGTCCGGTCAGTTCTGTAACAACTGGATTGCCGGTAGCCCACTCCATCAGCCTAGGATTGATAAGCTTGCAGGCCGATTCTGAGAGCACCGCGTATACGTCTGCGCCTCTTCGCATCAACTCCCTGGCAATCTCTGGCGCTTGGATCGCGGCAACGCTACCAGTGACGCAGATGGTTATCTTCGTGTTGAGAAGTTCTTTTCCCGAGGTGCCAGTTATGTCCTTGAGTGGGTTCTCTGACATCAGCCATCCCTGAACTAATCAATTTACGCTGCGGCTTGATAATGATGCTCCCAGCTATAAGACCGGGAGGAACGACGCAGAAAGTACAGGAATCTTTATGTTAGGTAGCGTGCGCTCTGTCAGAAGTCTTATAACTCCGAAGTGGGATTAGTGCGTTGGGTACACAGAAGTGGCAGCCAGCAGAACTCAAGCTCTAACATTCAAGTCAGGACCAACAGAAAGCGGAGCAGTTGCGACTTCAAATCCGGTAGGAGGAACATTACTTCCAATTGACAAGCTGTCAGTATTTCTTTCGAATTTCTGGTTTATCCTAATACTCCTATTGTTGGTGCCGTTTGGGATCATATTCTATAAGAAGCGGGACGTTGCTTTGAAGTCCTTCATGCCTCTGATATCTAGATTCTTGGAGTATAGGCGAAGCTACTGAAGGCAATCGATCCTTATCTCTTTTCGACTTTAAGACGATCTATTTGCACTTGGGGTGTGGATCAAAAGGGTTACCTGTGGCTATGTAGGGGAGTAGTCTACAATAGAAGTCGCTACATCTGTACAGTTTCGCGCAGTCTCCGCATTTGTTCAAGCTGCTTATCCGCAGTCCTCTGAAGAACAACCACTTATCTGAGAACCAGATGTCGGATATTCGGTCTTTTCTGGTATCTCCCATGGTCCATCTGGGGTCAGAAAGGACAAGGTTGCATGGATAGACTGATCCTGTGCTGTCTATGGATAACCTATTTTTGCCCGCCTGACAGGATACGTACCCCCTTCTAGCTTCCTGAACAGATTCTCTAAGAGGTGGGCAACGCAGAAACGTGTCTAATGTTACGTCTATCTTTCTTCTATAGCGTATTCTGGAGAGCATTAAATCGAGCATCGCTCTCTGGTATTCATCGTAGGAGGGAATCCATTGCAGATGATTTCTGATGCGGCCCGTGATCTTGAGGTCTAGAAAGGATATTCTGCAGGCTCCATATTTTATCGCCAAGTCAATGATTTCATTGCTTCTGCTCAGATTTCTTTTGTGCAAACAGCAGTTTATTCCATATTGAATCTTGAGTTTCTGAAGGAGTTTCAAAGCGCCAACTGTACGATTGAAAGATCCTTTGCTTCCTCTGAAAAGATCATGAGTATCCGCCTCTGAATCGTCAAGAGAGACCGTAGGAACAACTTCTGCCGTCTTAAGGAGGTTTGCCATTTCCTCATCCAATAGGGTTCCATTCGTCAATATGACTTTTCGGAAACTCCTTTCTTTCAGATCCATGAGGATCTCGCGTATCCCTGGGTGCAGAAATGGTTCCCCTCCGTTAATTCTAACCTCGAAGACTCCGAGTATCTCCAACTGCTCAAAAATGGATCTTAGTTGATTCGTGGGCATTTCATGAATTGTTCTGTCCTCTGTACTTGAAAAGCAATGGATGCAATCTAGATTACACCGACTTGTCAGAAAAATATCGACGGAAGTGGGAGCGGACAAGAAGGGCAAAGGAAACTTTTGAAAACGTTCTGGATTGGATTGATTGATTCTAAGACGCTTGATCTTAGCAGAGTCTGCATCCATTCGAATGAAGCCTAGTTTCGACATGCGCTCAAGAAAATCTTCGCATTTGTGATATCCCATTCCTGAGTATTTCGAAACCTCACTCATGTCAGCAGGCTTCTCACATATGTATTGTAAGGCATTGTATTCTTTTTCTTTGAGAAATTCGGTCCTAGCTCTCCTATAGTCGAAGGCAACATAAGTATTGTAATATTGAGGCTCTGGCCTGAGTATGACGGTGGAGGCAACTGATAGCTTAGACAATTTCCTATCACTGAGTCCGCGCGCGCCAGTTCCAGTAGACTAACTTACCTACCATCCTTTAACCTAAACAGGCAATTGTTAGCATAAGGAAATATCTCTTATCAATTAGAGTTGACGCAGAAGCAGCGCGCGCTTAACACGCGGTAGGTTGAACAACACAAATCATGAAAAACATGAAAGGGACCGCTCATCACCACAAGATTTCGGCAATGGATTTCTTGATAGCTATGATCATTCTATCCCTCACAAAATCACAGATGATTGGTCCCATTACTGCTTCCTCATCGGAGCAAACAGTCTATGATTTCAGTCTCGTTTGGATGACCGACACACAACACTATTTAGCCCACTACCCATCGACCTACTACAACATGACTAGCTGGATAGTCAACAAAAGGGGCGAAATGAAAATACAGTACGTCATACATACAGGCGACATCGTTGACACTGCCACTGACGACCATCAATGGAAGAATGCCAATGATAGCATGTCGGTCCTGGATAATGTGAATGTTCCTTATGGAGTCCTTGGTGGAAACCATGATGAGCAAGATGGTTTCCAGAATTTCAACAAATATTTCGGGGCCCAAAGATTCCAGGTTAGGACATACTATCATGCCGACAACGACGGAAATCATTATGACTTGATCACATCCAACGGAGTCAACTTCGTCATTGTCTACTTGAGCTACGGCATAGACTCCAGCGAAAGAACCTGGGCCAGCGAAGTGTTCAGAACTTACGGGGACAGAATCGGAATACTAGCGGTCCACAACTACATCAATTCAAGTGGAAACTATGCTGGAAATGGATCCGATCTGAACAATGATCTAGTAGCGCCAAATAGAAACGTATGGTTGGTTCTATGCGGACACGTACACGGTGCCCATCTCAATGTGCGAAATGCTGGGTCTAGAACATATTATGAGCTCCTATCAGATTACCAAGATCTTAAGAACGGAGGAAAAGGGTATCAGAAGATTCTCAACTTCGATATGACTCATAACACAGTTCATGTAAGGACCTACCTACTATACTCAACCAATATGGTGGCACTGGTTACAAATATGACGAATTCGATATGGAACTGCCATCTACCACAAGTTCAGTTTCAACCCAGTCCTCTGAAGATCGAACCAACCTATCTGCCTATCAGATCATAGGGACTGTTGCGCTCGTTGCAGTGCTGGCAGCTCTCACAGCAGTAATCTGCGTTCTACGAAGAACTGGAAGGAAGGGCTGGCGTGCGCTACAGGTGGCTCATCAATGATTCACTAAGAAGGTTTCACAAGCGCGCGCAAAGCAAACGTCAACCCGTCACCCGAACGTTCGTCGTCGCCATAGCTGGTGAGTACCACCAAAAACCAGTAATGCTCGCTTCTCACACGCATTGTGTTGGCAGGAATCCCACAGGTGTAGCTTACAGAGAAATGTCCACAAGTGTAATATGGACAGGGCCCCATACACCAATCTGCAACCAAGTAGATGAATCGAATGTCGTCATATCGGGTCAGGAAGAGACAGAAAAGAAAGAATAAGCAGAGAAAGAAGACTAAATCTAGCAGAAAACCAAGCCATTTTAGGGCAGGGAATCGTCGCCTAGGCGCACGCGCGCGCGCGTAGGCGAGTCTCCTAGAGCATAGCGCACGCTAAGAACAGAACCGACATTCCAACCCAAGATCTCTACAAATGGCATCAGCCTTCACCTTAAGTCTCTGGTAATAATCGCTTCTTCCTATCAAGATGTCCTGCCATTGGTCGCAAAGACCAGGAAAGTTACTTCGGAGGAGCTTTTCCAACTTCGGCCATAGACCCGGTTTGGGATTTAGCTTGTCCACATAGACATAATCTGTGCCGGCACCTGCAATGCGCTGGAAATAATGTTCAAGGTTTTGATCTGATATATAGGGCAAGACAGGACCAAAAAAGACGAATGTTCTCACACCATTTTCTTTTAGTTTCTTGATTGCTGAAATTCTTTCCTCAATGGAAGAAGAATAGGGTTCGAATAGTCTCCGCAAATCATCGTCTAACGTTGTTACTGTAAATCCGACTTCACATCTGTCAAGCTTTCGAAAAAGGTCTAGATCTCTGAGGACAAGGGCTGACTTGGTCTGTATCGATAATGGAAACTGGTGCTCAAGCACAATACCAAGCAACCTCCTGGTTAACTCATACTTTCGCTCAATCGGCTGGTATGCGTCCGTTAGGGAGCTGAAGAAAATAGTGCCTTTGGTTTTTCTTCCTATCTCTCGTTCAAGAACAGTAGGTGCATTGATTTTGATGTCAACAAAATCTCCCCAGGATTCTGGGTGCTTCAAAAATTTCTGGGTGTAGGAATCAGCGTAGCAGTAAGTGCACGCATGTTGGCAGCCTACGTATGGATTGATGCAATAGTCTTCGAGGCGACTTTTGTTAAGTAGAGATTTACACATGATTTCTTGTTCTATCACATTCGAAAGCCTTTATTCAGTCCCTAGCGCGCGCTAGACGAGTTCTGAGGGAAGGCACTAATTCACGCGCGCTAGTTACACTTACGCTGTCCCACAAGAAAATGGAAAGGAAAAAGGAGATTTGGTCTAGAGTGTAGACCATTTTGCCATTGGGTATCTCAGTGGTGCCTTTGCAACCTTGTCGGGGTAGACGCAGATTGGTTTGCCATCCTGCCATTGGAGCGCTGACATTTGGTGGCCGGTCTGCCAGCCTGTTACCGGGTCAAACGCCATGTCGCCGAAGAAATCGGTGAAGCTTACATTCCCAACAGCCTGTCTAACTGCGTCGGAGTCCAGTGGCTTGGCGCATTTCTCCATGGCTGCTTGCAAGACAAGGCCCTGCGTGAAACCTACTCCCCCCGCGTACGCGGGTATTGCGTTGTAGTCTTTCTTGATTTGTGAAACAAACCAGTCTTCTGTCGGCCCATAATTGACTGGGTATTTCTCTCCTGTTAATGTTGATTCTGTAAAACAAGCTTGTGCTTATGCGTGCTCTACACAGGCGAAATTTGATTACTGCAATTTGCAGAGAGATATTAAACTTGCTGATGGGACAAAAATAGAGAAGAAAACTTGTGATGAGCTTGTAAAAAACTATCCTATTGCGGGGGTGAGTGCGTGTTCAGAATCGGACATGGTTTGTGGCGC
>JAPKYM010000077.1 GCA_026394315.1 Candidatus Bathyarchaeota archaeon
CCCTTTGTTTTATCAGCTGCAGGCGGGGCTATCGCCATAGTGCTTTCGATAGCCGGGTTTCTAGGAATAGTTGAAATGGAAGCAACAGTGAGCACAAGCATAATCGGACACTTTTATGTGGACCCTTTAGTCCTAATGCTCGGCATTGTGACTTTAGTAGATGGAATAATGATCCTTGTACTTTCAATTATTTACTATATAGGATCTTATCGAGGGAACCCATTCGCCCTTGCCATTATCGTCTTATCAATTATCAGTATTTACAGTCTGTCTACGATCGCTAGTTTAATTGGTGGAGTATTAATCCTAAGAATGAGAGCGCCTGAAATAATTAACAACCGGCTTGCCAGAGAGGCATCTGAAACACCAGATCCTAAGTCATTAAAATCATAGCAGAGAGCATCCAAGAATAGTGTACGATAGAGACGGAGGATAGTTAAATTATCTTTACATACCGCGGAGTGAGGCTATTGAAACTCAGCAATATAATCTATGTAGGAATATTGATCAGACTTATTATGATGCCTTTCTCAGCTCACCCTTTCGATGTCTATATTTGGTACCAAATAGTACTAGGCATAATAAAGAATCCTGTTGGCGTCACCTATTTTCCTCCGATGCTGTTCTATACGCTGGTTCCAATAGCATACACATACAACTCAGCATCCACGTTCCTAGGCGTTTCCCCAATCCCTATGGCTGACCTCCCGAGAATACTAAATCCAGATCCGCGATTCAATATTTTGTATGTTATGGATCCTGTTTTCAATTTATTGGTAAAGATGCCATTTCTGGTCTCAGATATTTTGCTTACAATTGTTATCTTTAGGTTAGTGAAGAAGCTGTCACAAGACCAGAAGAAGGCTGAATGGGCAGCTGCACTGTGGTTTCTCAATCCCTACCTGATACTGATCTCTGCAGTGTGGGGAATGTTCGACACTTTACCTGCGCTATTCTCACTTGCATCCATCTGGCTACTTACCGAGAGACGGTTTGAACTTTCAGCCTCAGCTCTAGCTGTGGCAGTCGCGTACAAGCTCTATCCGATACTCTTCCTCATACCGACAGTATTGTTCATCCGGCGACTAGCGTCCTCACGCAAAGTCACTCTTAGATATCTTTCAGTCTTCACAGCATCATCTTTGGTTTTATTCTTGCCTGCAATTCCTATGGTCTTGGGCTTCTCTCAAGGGCTTCTTACAGCGCCTCCTGACCCTGGGGCACTCGGCTTCGGTTTAACATACTGGTCCATACTGCTGATGATTCCTCTGAATCAGAATTATGTTGCAATAATTTCAACCCTCATAGTGATAGCATGCTTAACCATGACCTATCTGAAGGCTGCTAGAAGTAGCTTTGACAATGAAGTTCTCAGTTTAGTGCTGTTTCAGCTTTGCTGTGTCCTTTCGATATTTATTGGTTTCCGATTCGTGTGTGAACAGTTCTTCGTTTGGGCTTTGCCTTACATGATACTGCTAGTAATTGCGGGCAAAGTTAAAGTTCTAACCTATAAGATCCTCTCGATTGTTGCACTTGCATACGCCCTAATTCATGGCCTAAATGCGCTTTTCTTCTTCCTACCAACATGGCCGTGGTTGGGAAGCCAGTTGCTATCAGCGGTGAGGCTCATAAGAACCCCAACAGCTACAGAATCTCCTCATGGGTATGAAGTGATCAATCAACCACACGTATCCCCTATAACATTGACCCTCAGCGTATTAGGGATAATCTTCACAATTATTGTGGCAAAGGTCTTTGTGAGCTTACTTCAAAGAACCAGCAGTGTTCAACCAGAATTCACAGCAGGGTCTCACATAAGCGCGCTTAGGATAAAGAAACATTTGCAGTTGAGATTCAGCTTTGAGGTCTTTCGTTTGTCTGCAAAATCTTCTAGACCTGCATTAAGAGGTCGTAGATTTCACAATATTTCTCCGCCATCCTCTTCCAGGAATAAAATCTGGCTTTGATCGATGCTCCTGCTCCAATAGACTGGACAATGATCGATCCTTAAGTAACTCAAGGATCACTTCTGCATAGGACTCTGGGTTCAACGGCTCAACTAAGAATCCATCACGCTTGTTTTCAACTATTTCTTGTGGGCCTCCATCTTTTGCCGCTATGACAGGCTTTCCAGTCGCCATAGCTTCAAGCAAACTGAGCGCGCGCTAGCCTGGAGCGGTGACCTGACAGGAGGCACTAACCCTGCAACCATAAACATTGACGGCAGCAAGAGTGTGACTGCCACCTTCACTTTGAGAACACCTGCAGTGACTGTTGCAGGGGGGTATCATGGTGCAAGGCTCACCTAGAACGATGTTGGCGGCTCAGGCTACGACATCCGCTACAACACCGTCAATGACCCCGACACTACCACAACGGTCGTCACAGGTATCACAGGAATAACCTACGATGTTAAGAATCTCCCAGAGGCTACTTGGGATAAGACCTGCTACTTCTGGGTCGGACAAGCCGGCTCACCTAAAACCTACTGGGGCTCAGCAAGCGGCAAAGTCTGGGCTTACAAGATAGAAGTCACAACCGTCACCGTGGTAACCGCAGTTCCAGGCAGCATCAAGGTCACAGTCCAGTACGAAAGCAGATACCTGGAGGGATCAGTTACGGTTCAAAAGGAGATAGGTGAGTACCTAGGTCCAGGGATTGTAGGGAACATTCCAAACAGGCCAATGACAATACTGACCACAGGGCCAGTAACCGTGTCCGACTTCCTCTCGACTGGAAGCTTCCAATTTGAGACTCTAAGCAATAGTGAAGTCGTATCAGGCAGCAGCTACAAGGCTTGGATCTTCCTATGGAACCAACTTCCAAGCGAACCCGGTTACTGGGAAGCCTACTCGCCCAAGACCGAGAAGATTCCGATAACCATCTCGTGAAAGAGTGGTTGGTTCCGCTCCCTCTTTTTCCCCTCTTTTGTATTGATTAGCACGCGCCACCCGAACATGAAGAATGTGTGTGCAGTCACTGGAGGGTGATTATGGTTCCGTTAGTGTACGGATTCCACAAACCTTGATCTGAGGGGAAAATGTTCCAGAAGTAAACATAGGCTTTAAGATGAGTGTTGGGTTGGATGCGTCGGTCTTGAAGTCCATAGAAGACATATCCTGAAGAGTTCGTGTTGGGAAGATAGATGGGACCTGTCATGGTGGAGCCTATAGGCAGGTTAGATCGGTTATCATTAGGATCGTAGATTATCCACTGACATACCTGGTATCCTGAAGTAATATTCCCAGTGCTGTTGTTGCGGTAGTAGATTTTAGCGTAGGCGCTGCCGAGGGTTTCAGGATCAGTTGATGGGATAATGGAGTACTCGGTCTGGGTGACCTGCATCATGTAACCTTGAACATTGCCGATGAAGAATGGGATTGACAGAAGTGACAGTAGGAATCCAAGTTTCAACACTCGTCTCCTCGTATGTTGGTTACAATCAGCGTGCCGGGTATAATCCTCTGTGTAACCTGTATTGATGACCCTCAGTGACAAATTACTACATTAACGTCTGCTCAAGGAAGCTGAGACTGCGAATCTGGTCGGGGATCTTCACAAGATCGCGAGCCCATGAAAGAGCAATTCGCCTCTTTCTCCTTCTTTACTGTGATTAGGGTAATCTGCCCATATCAGACAGATGTAGGATCT
>JAPKYM010000063.1 GCA_026394315.1 Candidatus Bathyarchaeota archaeon
TAAGTTCCGTGTCTCGAACTAGGTATTCCACGGGTCTGCCGAGGACTCCTCCAGCAGCATTAACATCTAGAACGCCTTCTCGAATCCCCTCCATCAATTCATTTCCATAGTATGCGTAAGGTCCAGACAATGGTGCGGGAACAGCTATCTTGACTGGTTCACCCAGGATGGTCGTGGGTGGCTGGGTCTGAGTCGGAGGTTTCTGTGTTGAGTAGTAGTATCCTCCGCCTACCGCGGCCGCTGCTACTATGCCTGCACCGGCATACTTCAAGAAATTGCGTCTGTTAACAGGTTTCTTTGTTTCTGCCACGGATCATATCTCCACTTCATATTGTGAATACAACCTTCGTTTCATACTTTATTTAAGATTTGATATTCACTCTTATATAATGAAAAGAGTAGTATGCCTTTGATTATTATGGTGGCGATTGACCCCTCCTACCTGATCACTCAGGTTCTTAATGGTCTAGTATGGGGCTTGGTGCTAGCATTGATCGCTATGGGACTGGCGTTGATCTATGGCTTGTTGGATATAGTCAACTTCGCGCATGGTGCCTTCTACGCTTTTGGAGCCTACGTTGCCTGGCAGACTCTGTTATCTGGAGGCAACTATTGGGTTGCCCTGTTGACAGTTCCATTGGCAATGATTCTGCTTGGCTTATTCGTTGAGTCAACATTGCTGCGTCGACTCTATGGCCAAGATACTAAGTTCACATTGATCTTCAACTTCGGACTGATGCTGGTCATAGTTCAGACGTGCAGATTCATCTGGGGCGCACGCGGCAAACCTATATCCATACCCAGTGAGCTGGCGTTCTCCGTCAACCTGGGCATACTCTCCTACCCTGCCTACAGATTATTTGTGATAGCATTGACATCTGCAATTGCTATAGCAGTATTCGTCTTCTTGAGGAAGACGCATGTCGGTATGGCTACCCGGGCAGGCATACAGAATAGAGAAATGGTTCAGGTCCTCGGAGTAAACATCGGCAGGATATACACCCTCATCTACACGATAGGGATATGCATCGCTGGAATAGCAGGGTTGGTTGCATCACCTCTTTTCGGAGTATATCCTGAGATGGGAGCTGAAGTGCTCATCCCAGCGTTCGTCGTCGTGGTCGTCGGAGGCATGGGAAGCTTTCACGGCTCAATACTTGCAGGCATATTGGTGGGACAGGTTGCCACCCTCCCAATCATCTGGGAGCCAAGAATAGCACAGGTGATGATCTACATCTTCATGGCCATCGTCCTGCTGGCAAGACCAGCCGGGTTATTCGGTGAGCTTGGAAGATAGGCCAGGAGCATACGGAACTGGTCGAGGCTGATTGATTTGGCTCAACGTGAAAAGCTACGGAATATCTTCGGATGGATCAATCAACATCCAATGTATACTCTGGCGATAATCCTGATTATCATGCCCTGGGTGATGCCCTCATTCACCGTATCCACTGACATGCTCATATTCGGCCTCTTCGCGATGGGGTACAACATCCTACTCGGCCAGACAGGTATACTGTCATTCGGTCATTCCGTATTCTTTGGTCTCGGCGCCTACGGCACAGCAATGTTCCTCATGAAACCCCAGGCTGTACCGCGCGTTCCAGCCTCTTGGGGGATGCTTGGGATTCTAACTGGCCTCGCCTTGGCAACCGCAGCTGCTCTGGGTATAGGAGCGCTCAGCCTGAGAAGGAAAGGAACCTATTTCTCGTTGATAACCGTCGCCTTCAACATGATGGTCTACTTCATCTTCATTCAGAATCCTCTGGATCTGACTGGTGGAGGCGATGGCATCATAGGAATACCAACTCCGCCTTTGTTCTTCCTTGAGAAATGGAGGACTCCTGAGACCTGGTATTACTTCTGCATGGTGATTACACTAGCTGCAGTTGCCATACTGAGGATAATACAGAATTCCCCCTTCGGGGAGGTCCTCAAAGGTATACGAGAGAACGAGGAGAGGGTGATGCTTCTGGGATATGACGTTGCCAGATACAAACTGATAAGCTTCACACTCTCAGGCCTATTCTCAGGCCTGGCCGGCTCGCTTCTGGCTTTCCACCTGAACTTCGTCGGTTATGATACGCTCTACTGGATGGTCTCCGGCGAGGTCCTGATAATCTGTCTTTTGGGCGGCTTCCGCACGTTCTTCGGTCCCCTAGTAGGTGCCATCGCATACATACTGCTGAAGGACGGCCTCAGCGCAATCACCGAGAATTGGATGATCTTTATGGGCGTGGCAGTCATGGCCATAATCCTAGCATTCAGAGGTTCTGGCATACTAGAGATGGCTGAGAAACGCATCTACAGAGGCAGAGGTTGATCTCATGCAGAATCATATATGCAGGGAGTGAGTTCATGAACCCGATACTAAAGACAGAAGGATTGACGTGCAGCTTCGGCGGTCTCGTAGCTGTAAACTCAGTGGATTACAGGCTAGATAAGGGACAGCTTGCCTCAATAATCGGTCCCAATGGTGCAGGGAAAAGCACCTTCTACAAGTTGATCGTTGGCGTTCAGACACCTACCCAAGGTAGAATATACTTTAACGGCGAGGATATCACCGATGTCAAGCCCCATAGAAGAGTCGAGATGGGCATCGCGAAGTCATTCCAGATCGTCCAGATCTTTGCTGACATGAGGGTTATTGAGAACATGGCGGTCGCAGCCCAACAGGGCCTGACCAAGGATAGTCGCATGTTCTACCTATCATCGTGGAAGAATAGCAAGACGATACAGAAGTCGGAAGAGATCCTAGGAAGGATCGATCTTCTGGGCGATAAGGAGAAGAAGGCTGGGAGCTTGCCGCAGGGTCAGAAGAAGCGTCTTGAGATAGGCATGGCCCTTGCAACCGACCCGTCCCTGCTACTGTTGGATGAGCCTACAGCCGGATCATCACCTGCTGAGACACAGATGACAATTGACTTGGTGAAGGAACTCAGCAAGGATCTATCGATAGTAATAGTTGAGCACAAGATGGATGTAGTTATGAAACTCGCTGAACGGATCACAGTGATGCATCAGGGAAGGATAATCGCGGACGGCACCCCCAATGAGATAAGGAGCAACGAACTGGTGAAGAGCGTCTATCTTGGTGGTAGCGATGCTTGAGGTACGTGACATTCACACATTCTACGGTGACAGCCACATACTCTTCGGAGTGTCACTTGAGATAAAGGAGCAGGAGGTCGTCGCACTTCTGGGAAGGAACGGCGTTGGAAAGACAACAACGTTGCGGAGCATCATGGGACTTACACCTCCGAAGAAAGGCACGGTACTGATGAATGGAGAAGACATAACGCACGAACCTATCCACAGGCGAGCGAAGATAGGCATAGGGTACGTGCCAGAGGACAGAGGGATCTTCCCCGGCCTGACCGTTCATGAGAACCTCACTATAGCAGCAGACGGCGTAGGCGCACCTGGGGGTAACTATGAGGATGCCTTCAAATTCTTTCCCGAGTTGGGAAAGTATCTTCCTAGCAGGGCCGGACGCTTGAGCGGAGGGGAGCAGCAGATGTTAGCTGTTGCAAGAGCTTTGGTGGGAACTAAGCATGTTCTGATACTTGACGAGCCCACGCAGGGCTTGGCTCCAAAGGTCGTTGACAGGATCACCCACGCCATTAAGGGGATTAGTAAAAAGACATCCATCCTTATGGTTGAGCAGAACACTGATCTGGCTTTGCGTCTTGCTGACAGAGTCTACATTATGAGGGATGGGAATATAGTCTTCTCAGGAGTACCGCAGCAGGTTCGTGATAACGAGGAGGTCCAATCCTACTTAGTTATCTCGTAAATTCAACTTGCGCGCGGTGTGATAGGTGTAATGTCCCTCGGCGAACAGTAAGCCCACATGCATGCCTACGGTGGCACGCGACTGAATTATGGGGCAACTGAAGTGAAGAGTAATCACGAGAAGGTCGCCAAGGCTATTTCCACGATCTTCAACGCGCCTCTTGTCGCTCTCTACGCTTTTGTATTCTTGGTTCTGTCCTTGAATCCCCCGTCGCTGCTACCTCTTCTTGCTATCTGCTCTTTTTTCGTGTGTATCCTGCCATATCTTATGATACTCTACATGGTGAATGCCGGTATTATCCCGGATATGTTTGCCTCAGATAGAAGAACGCGAACGAAGCCGTTTCTTGCCGCCGTAGGAAGCTATGCTGGTGGAATGATCGCTTTGATTCTTCTTCATGCGCCTCGAATGCTGACTGCTCTGATGGCGTGCTACGTGGTCAACTCAATTGTAATGATGCTGATCACTCAAGTATGGAAGATCAGCGTTCATGCCTCAGGCATTGCCGGTCCGGGCACATTCCTTCTGCATCAGCTTGGAATAGTCATGCTTCCGTTCTTTCTACTTGTCCTTCCCATAGGTTGGGCAAGACTTGATCTGAGAGCACATACGACGAACCAAGTACTGGCAGGAGCTCTATTGACTATGGGGCTGACGTTAGTTCAAGTGCAGCTGTACCTGAAGTAAGCAAGACTTGCAGTCGATCTCGGGCATTTTCTTCACTACTTAATGACAGTCTGAATTGGAAAAGTAGCGAGACCACTTGGCTTCGCCAAGCGGCTCGGGTTTTCAAGAGTTGCCTGAGCTGTTCACTCTTCAAGGAGAGCTACTGCTCGTATGGGTGAGCCGGTTCCGCCTCGTATCTTCAGAGGCAACCCAACGTAAGTGAAGCGTTTTCCAGCTACCTTGCCAAGGTTGCACAAGTTCTCCGTGTTCATCAAGCCGTATTCGGCGCAGACTTCATGTGCTGGGAAGAACTTCGATGCTGTGTTTTCACATGAGTCTATAGTGCTTGCATCTATGCCGATATTCAGCACTCCGCGCTTAGCCAGCCAAGCTGTTCCGTCGTAGTCTAGACCTGCATTCTCTGTAAGATACTCCTTTTTGGGGTACGTTTTCTCGTAATGGCCTGTGTAGAGAAGTATTGTGTCGCCCTTTCTCATATCGTGTTTGGCTTTTGCCAGTGCAGTCTCCAGATCCTTGACTGAGATTATTCCTTTGGGCTTGATGTGGGTGAAGTCAAGGCATACGCCTCCTGTGACAAAGTTCTCCACCGCGATTTCATCTATCTTCTTGGCTCCTGGCTTGTTGCTTATGTGCCAGATGGAGTCGACGTGTGTTGGGCCATGATCGCACATAAGCAGACCGAATGTTGTGTAGCTAAAGTCCCCCTTCGTACCATGAACTGTGCCCATTGTCTCTTCATGTGTGTGGAATGGGAAGACTACCGTTTTCAAGTGGCCTGGGAAAACAGGCATTCCGTTGTATATCTCTTGTGTTAGGTCGATTACTTTCAAGTTAAACACCTGGCCCTATGATTCAGTAATCCAATAATTAAGATAGCGGGCCAGCGCGCCAGTAGCGCGCGTTCAGCCCCAGTTGAAATACGCGTAACCTATTTGTCGTACAAGCTACTGATTCTGCACAGAACCTCTCGGAGGGCCCGAGAGATATTACGCTTTCATATGAAGCTTTGTGGGCTTCGCTGAGATACAAGGGACCAGGGTCCGATAGGACAATCCGCATCATGGACTTGATTATGCTTAACCAGCTTCGGGGGCAAGCGCGCGTGCATGGGGTGCCTGCCCAGGTTCTCCTTGAGGGATGGTTTGAGGAGGATGCTTGAGCGAGGTTGACTGTAGCGCACGTGTGCTAGTTGCATGATTGCAGGTCTAACTGTTTTTTTGGGAGTGCAATTTTTTTTGAGGGGCTGGCTTGGACCTTTGAAGGCAGAGTTTATGACGAGCGTTATGTGACGGCTGTTATATTTTTTCCTCGTGCTATTCATTCAGTTCCTGTTAGACTTACGATCTTGTCGTTTCCTTCACGTTTTCTGGTTATGTACCTGTGAAGCTCCAGCTTCTGAAGGAGTCTGGTGATGGTGTAGGGTTCCAGGTTGAGCTCCTCTGCAAGCTGTTCTTGTCTTCTTGGTCCTGATTCTGAGAGGTTAAGCAGGAGTCTGATGGCTTGGAGTTTAAGGTCACTCTGCTTGGGAAAGAGTTCTGAAAGCTCAAGATCCATGTCCTCAACCAGTCTCTGAGGTGTTACAGCCTCCTTTACGATCTCTTTTGTGATCGGCTCATGTGGAGTTGACTGGGCCTGCCAGTGTTCAAGTGTTGACGTGATATATTTGAGGTAGCGTCGGAAGATTCCTCGACTCATCTGGGCCAGCGTGATAAGCGCTTCTTCAGTGAAGGGTTGGGTGGTCTTGAAGCGTTTCATGTAGGCTTCAAGCATCTGCTGAGGGGTTAAGGGTTGAAGCTCAATCTTCTGCATCTTATCAAAGAAGAAGTGGTCGCGGAACATCTCCTTCTGGATTGCCAGGACAAGATTCGGCTTCGCACCAGTTCTATTGACGAGATAGTTCCATAGCCAGTAGATCTCATCCAGATCTTTGGCCATTAATCGTCGGTCTGTCTTTGAGTAGTCTGGAGTGTCGATGAGGATGATCTTCTTCTTTCTGAGCATCTCAAGCCAGGCGGGCTGACGTAGCTTCTTGGAAATGGCTTTGCCCACCTTCTTCTCAGCCCAGTCAATATTCAGATCTCTGGGACGACCCTTCGGCAAGATGTTGGAGAGCCTAGGATAATCGGCTTCAACTTGCTTCATGAGCATTTCTGCGTATTCGATGCGAAAAGGATGGGCGATCTCATGTGTTCCGTCAAGGAGGCTTGTGAAGAGTTCAGACTGCCTCCTCCACTTGAACATAATAATGCCCGAATCATCTTCAGCCTTGTGATCAGTCTCTGCTTGTTTTGAGGGTTTGCGCTGTTCCTTTTTCCTTTCAATGAGTTTGGCGGTGAGTATAGCCAGCAGAGCGCTGCTCTTTCCAACTCCTTGAAGTCCAACAAGCCCGATTATCCCGCCCTGCATAATTTCCAGCTGGCGGAGGACTCGACTGACAGCATCAGGCCACACATACCCGTAAGAGATCCAGTTCACCCTGCGGCTTTCCGAGGAGAGTTGACTGGCCCACGAGTAGACCTCCTCAAATGAGACGGTACTGGAGGATTCTACGTTTTCAGAGCTTTGAGCCAAATCCTGCACATCATGACGTGTATGAGTTGCTAGATATGAGGGGGGGAGTGCGTGTGAAACCGGTTCTGGAGTGCTTCAGCACGGGCTGAAAGCAGTACAGTCAATC
>JAPKYM010000360.1 GCA_026394315.1 Candidatus Bathyarchaeota archaeon
CGTGCCCCCACCTCTTAACATATACAGGTAACCATCCTTAGCGTTGAATACGATTGAGCCTCCTTCAGCTACAGGCGCGGGCGCGCCATTGTCCTGAAAAATCGCTTCAGACTTCCATTGATCATTGGCAATATCATAGGCCCATAGTGCATCCGAGCTGCCTCCTTGCAGAGCATAGATGTACTGGTTTTCGCTATTGAAGGCAAGTGATCCTCCCGCTCCGACAGGCCCCGGAGTCGGCGACATATACCTCCACTGTTTGGACAGGAGGTCATACTTGAGAAAGTCTGAAGTGTTTGCACCACGTAAAGCAAAGATAAGATCTCCGCCTTCGCACCCTCCTCCTAAGATGATATTCTTAACATAAACCAATGCTGCACCAAATTCTGGTCCAGTGCGAGTTGCTATTTCGCCCCAAGATACAGGCATCTTGGAGCATTTGGACATTACAATCCCCTCAATCACGGGGCAAGGGTAGACACATAGATCTATTCCATCCATTGATTGACCGGGGCGAACTTGGACAAGCCTGAGCATGGGTGTAGGCAAGTACCCTGACGCGTAGGCTGTAAGGTTGTAAGTTCCGGCAGCCAGACCGTAGATAGTATACTGGCCATCATCTGAAGCACTGAAGAAGGCTTGGCCAACGACGCTTCTACCGTCAGGTGTCACTCCTTCAGCTACGACCTTTCCACCGTCTGGGCAGTTAAGATGAAGTGGCCCTCCGTAGTAGCTGTATCCATATCCATAAGTGTATTTGAAGAGGTTGCTGCTGCAGTCAATAACCGTTCCAGATATGTAGGCAGGATTGGGATCAGCAGAAACAACCAAGATTGGGAAGTTGCTTGCGCCTATCGAGTTTCCGTCTATGAAGATCTTAAAGAAGTATTGTCCGACGATGCTTGGCGCTGTGACATTAAATAACCTGATGAAATGGGAGCCGGGATTGATGCTGCCTGTTCCGTTTCGGACTTGGACCCTAAACCAGCCAGGGGCGATGGGGTCACGACCTGAAAGTGTAGACCGAGAGATGAATCGATAGTCATTCGTTATGCTACTCCAGATATAGCTTGAACCCCGACTTACCCCAAACTCTGGAGCGATATATACTGCGATGGTTCGTTTCGTTGACTGGACTGTTATGTTGAACAATAGGTCGCCGAAAGTCTCTTGGAGTATGATGGCCTTCGGGTATTCAAGTTTGACTAGGACATCAGGCGTTCCAAGATAATCGTTGTGCCTGTCTGGCAGAATCTGGCCTGGCGAAACTCTTACACTAGAATCAGTCGTGATGGGAGCGTTAGCACTGCTGGTAACTAGGAAGCTGAATAGGACAAGAATAAGAAGTGAAGTCGTGAAGAGTCGTCGCAGGGCCATTAACTCCATCAGTTGCTCTCGTCATGATTATTCTTCTATCAAGCCTTTCATTCATACTTGAGGGCTGTGACAGCATTCATTCTTGAAGCACGCCAAGCTGGATAGAGCCCAGCAAGAACAGCAAGTGCGATTGGGAAAAGGAGAGAGAAGGCGAACAGTTGGGTAGAAAAGACTGGACTATATGAGGTACCACTGGTTGTGGCTGAGCTTCCGGGGCGACCGCCCATGCCAGGGGGCCTGAAGGAGAAGGAGGAGGCCATCCCCCCACCAAGCAAGAAGGATAGTGCAATGCCCATCAGTGTTCCTAATATGGCGCCTACCACTCCTGTAAGCGCCGCTTCTGAAAGGAACAGCGACATAATCTGCTTTGGCCTGTAACCAATAGCCTTAAGGATCCCAATCTCACGAGTTCTTTCCATCACAGAGACGAACATGGTATTGGTTATTCCTACAGCTGCAACGACCAAAGTCACCGCGGCCACCCCTCCTAAGAAGAGGGTTAGCTGCCCCGTAATTGATTGAACAGTCTGTAGCATAGCAGAGGAACTGAAGACTCTGGCATTTCCCCCGAAGTAGTTTTGTATTGAAGTTAGTACGTCGTTTACATTATCCGGCGAATCGACGATGACGATGTGAGGCCTTTGTATAATGTTTTAAGTTTCGTCTGGTCGAATCCTATGACTTGGACAGACAGAGTGTTACTGCCGTAGTTGATGCTTAGTCTTCTTTGGAAGTAGGGAATGACATCTTTTACGCCAGCGAAGCTTCTGACTACCCGTATATCATCATCCGTGACTGGGGTTCGTTGTGAGGTTGAGAAGACATTTAGTGTTGTGACGCCGATCTTGTCGATTTGGCTGCTGACGCTTGCTGAGAGGCCGCTGGTTGAAGCGACCAACGCAACTATTAGGGAGCATCCGATGACTATTCCGAGTATCGTAAGGGCACTGCGAAGTTTCCGATCCTTCAACGCTTTAAGGGCCATATGAAAATAGTCAGAAATTCGCAAAGGCTACATACCACTTACCAAATCTATAAAAGATACAAATCCGAAAGATCCAAAGGATCCAAAGAAGAATCTGAAGATCCCCCATAGGGCATTTATTATTATTTGGATCGGGTTTCTTTCCGTAGTTCTTGGAGCAGGCGTACTAGCCGGCTGGATCACTTGTAGAGCCACTTTGGCAGAATCAGTGTGAGTTACGCCCAGCGAATCAAGATATGTAGCAGATATTTCCACGGGATAACTTCCAACAGCAACTGTCCGCTTGACTTGCATTGTGACGCTGAAGGGCCTTGGAACATTCGGGTCAGCTTCTCCAACAAATATGAACGTTCCTCGAGAGAAAGCTGGTGAAGAGAATGAAATGTTTGTGTTGGACAGGAGTAAGGTTGCGGTGTCCACAATGGTTCCTGATATTGTGACGTTCCCGCCCGGTGTAACCTCACTTGGGTAGACGGCTACGGAATATATCTTTGAATAAGTTGTTCCCGTAACAAGAACAGGAAGATCCATGTTTACTTGTTGATTGAGGTAGAGTGTTGCTCCGACTCC
>JAPKYM010000357.1 GCA_026394315.1 Candidatus Bathyarchaeota archaeon
CCGGGGATGATTGGTGACTTTGAAGGAATGCCGAGTCTGCTGTAGACCCCCTCGATCACATTCAGGTTTGACCGACATACCCCACAAGATCTGATCTTGATCAGTACCTCATCACGGCTCAGTTCGGGGCAGTCATAATCGGAATACCGTAGAGGATTCTGTTCAATAGGGCCTGTCTTGTCGAGTAGGATGGCCTTCATAAGATCCGAACCTTCTGATGAGGCCACATATTTCCGCCACTCCAATATAGCAGTATTTGAGACGTTTCAATGAACGCAAGCTTAGCCTACACTGGGAAATCCTCTAGGACGCACTAATCCTATATATTTGCCCTGAAAGGCATAAGGACCTGCACTCTTGAGTTGGTGGACAAGTGTCAGCTTCAAGAATTATCTTCCGGGACTACAACAAGAGCGGCGATGTACTCGCTGAGATCGGAAAGTACTTTGGAAGCATAGTTCAGGATACCGTCTCCAGAGGAGACAAGGTAGCCATCAAAGTTCATATGGGTGAGTATGGGAACCTCACATATCTCAGGCCTCCCTTTGTTAGGGAATTTGTGAAGCTTGCCAAGGAGGCAGGAGGCAAACCGATCGTAACGGACACGACGGCACTCTATCCCAAGAACAGATTTACCGAAGAACAATATCTAGAGACTGCTTGTTATAACGGATTCACAAAGGATTCCGTCGGCGCTCCGATAGTAATTGCAGATGGACCACTTGGCTACACCGGCAAGATCCGGAGATTGAGGAAGACGGTTGACGGGTGCGAGATCAAGAAGATCAAGGTTGCACAAGCAATCATCGACTCCGATGCCATGATCGTTCTGACTCACGGTAAAGGACATATGCTTAGTGGATTTGGAGGATCGATCAAGAACTTGGCCATGGGTTGCACAACAAAAGATGGAAAAGCAACCCAGCACCTGGCAAATAGAGTGATATTGAATGTGGACAAATGCAATGGCTGCGGCAAGTGTATCAAAGCCTGCCCATTCGACGCTGTCAAGATAGAGCACGGTAAACATACCAAGATACTGTCAAAATGCATGTCCTGCATCAGCTGCTACTTTTCCTGTACAGAAGGAGCCCTAAACATGCCAAAAGGAGCCAAAAGAAGATTCCAAGTAAACCTCGCGCATGCAGCCAAGGCAATCACGGAAGGGTTCGACAGAGGCAAGATCGTATACGTAAACTTCCTTCAAGACATAACCAAATTCTGCGACTGCGCCACCCCTTCAGGAAACCCCCTAATCCATGATGTTGGAATCTTAGGAGGAGAAGACCCAGTCGCAATAGACAAAGCCTCAATAGATCTTATAGACAAAGCGCCAACATACGTCAGACACCTAGCAAGGGGCAAAGACCGACTCGGAAGACTCAACGAAACAAGCAGTCTAATTCACATAAGAACAGCCCAGAAACTCGGAATGGGGAATCTCCGCTACGACCTGATCAATGGATAGTTCATGCAGTTGCTCTAAGGGTCTATCTCAGCGCGCGCTTCGGTGGACGTAGAATCAGGTCTTTCCGTACTCAGTTACATTGAACTAGCAAGAAAGTCCACCCCTTCAGGGGTGTAATGAATTGCGATCCAGAGAGGGACATCGGGGGCTTAAATGTCTGGTGCCTCAATAATAATGCTGGTAGTTTCATGCAGAGAACCAACACCTTCATTCTTGCTCCAACGGTGGAGCAAGAGAAGATACTGAGGGATAAAGCTACCAACTGTGCCAAACTT
>JAPKYM010000317.1 GCA_026394315.1 Candidatus Bathyarchaeota archaeon
CGATGTTGAGGGCGTGGAGGAGCACCGCGGATATAGCATCTTGAATCGAGCCAATCTTGTTGTGGACTCGATGATTGTCCGTTGCCTAAGATCTAGCGGTTTGACTTCGAATCATATTGGCCTGATTACTCCGTACAAAGAACAGCAAAGGCTCCTCTCATCGAGTCTCCGTGACTTGGCAGAGGTCGGAACCGTAGATAGCTTCCAAGGGCAGGAAAGAGACATCGTGATTCTTGATTTTGTGCGCGCTAACCCCGACAAAGATGTTGGCTTCACTCTTCAGCCCAACCGACTCAACGTGGCTCTCAGTCGCGCGCGTCAGAAACTGATAATCGTGGCAAATCTGCCAACCTTCCTGGGCCATGACCAATTCAGCCAACTGATAGAATCAATAAGGTCAATGCAGAACACAAGTATTCAGCAGATAAATGCGGAACAACTCAGTATAGAACTTCCAAAGTACCGAAAGAGAATGGAGATCCAGATCAGACCAGAGATGGTCGATAGAATCGAGGAACCTGAAGAGCAACCTCCGGCTGCACCGATCACTCCAGTAGGGAACTACCTTGACATATACTGACCAGACAAAACCCGATTTCACATTCATCCATATGGCAGACACACATCTGGGGCTTAATTGGCCAGCTATAGGTAGGTATGAAAAGATCCAGATTCCTGTCTACGGCAAAGCATTTGGCGCAATAGTGGATGCTGCAATAGAAAAGCAAGTTGACTTTGTAATACATGCAGGAGACCTTGTTAACCGCCCGCGACCACCCACCGCAGCATGGAACCGGATACTTCAGGAACTCCCCAGACTAAGAAAGGCCGGAATCCCCTTCGTTGTGACAGTCGGCTCACATGATAAACCCGAATCGTATTTCGATAGAGCAGGAGGCGATGTACTTCAGCTCCTTGACTCAAGATTAGACTTGGCTAAGAGGGTTGACACCGACCAGAATCCGTTCGTTAACTTGAGAACACGAGGAGGCAAAAAGGTCGCGATCTACGGGTTGGGAGATCACGGTCGCGAACAAGAAGAAAGCCTACAGCAACTTACCAAACATATGACTCAAGAGAGTGATTTTAGCATCCTAGTTATGCATGGATCAGTATCCACAATATCGCCATTGATTGGGCCCACGATCAAGACCGAGAAGATCAGTGAACTTCTTTCTAAACGGTATGTCGACTATGTTGCGCTCGGTCACAACCATAAGAGATGGGAACACAAGGATCTGCACATTTACAATCCCGGCTCCCCCGAGTTTACCAGCTTCGCCGACGCCCCAACATTGGACTACGTGATGGAAGGATCAACCCTCAAGGAAGAGACTCGAAAGGTCGCTGAACACGGATATTACTTTGTTGAGGTCAGAGGAGAAATACTCAACGCCCAGTACCACCATATGTTGACCAGAGATGTGAAGAACGTCCAAATCAGGTTCAATAATGCTACCCCCTCACAGGTTGTTGAGGGAACAAAGCAAGCAATCATAAAGAACGCCTCAAGCTCGAGTATTGTGCGCCCATTACTGAAGGGCACCCTACATCCATCTACCTCGAGGAGTGAGCTTGACATCAGAGAGATCCTTTCATTGAGAGAAAGAATGCTCTTCCTGGAGTACCCGATGGTCGACCTAGGTGGCAGTCAAGTCGAAATTGAGTCTGTGCAAGGATCTGACTTTCGACAACTCATCAATCAATACTTCAAGTCAAGGCTCGGAAAACCCGCCGAGGAAATCACAGAAATTACAGTGAAGCTTGTTCAGCTCTATTCTCAGAAGAGCAAGACAACTGACCAAGAAGCCCTAAGCCTAATTGATGGGTGGAACACCAATGATTAGGCACCTGGAGCTTCACCACTTCGCCTCTCATCAGGACACTGAGATAGAATTCGGAAGTGGGAAAAACGTCATCATAGGACAAACGGGGTCAGGTAAGACTAACCTCCTGCTAGCGATAGACTTCGCTTTTGCTGGCGAAGTCTCGGAAATCACCCTAAGCGAGCTAATTGCGGATGGCGCTGACGCAGCTGAAGTAATCCTGGACTATATTGAACCACGAACTGGACAGAGCTACAGGATCAGCCGTACTTTGACCCGTGAGGCTGACGGAACAATCAGTCATGAATGCTCATTATCTAATCTCGACACAAACGAGACAGTACAGAAGCCTAGTCCAGTTCAGAAAACTCTTGAGTCCCTAGGAGTATCCCCATCAGTATTCAGGCACGTTGTCCATGTTGCACAAGGTAGCTTCGCAGATCTTCTTAAGGAAACCCAAGACAGAAAGAACACTCTCGACAGACTCCTCCAGATCTCACAACTTGAAAGTGCTTACCAAGAACTCGGGCGCCAAGATGGACCCATTAGTCAGATAGAATTGCGTAGACAGAGAAACCTCCAGAAGAAGAGCGCACTTGAAGCGGGCGCTTCCAAACTAGACCAAGAGAGAAAGATCCTCGAGAGAGTAGCCGAAGAACGGCAACAGAAACAGATGCAAATCGATGAAGCAATCAAAGAGCGAAATGAACTCGAGAAGACATCCGGAAACACATTGGAGGCTCTGACTGCTCTCCGAGCTAACGAGGATCAGATCGCCAAATCGCGCGCTACAATCGCAAGCTCTTCACAACAGATAGAGCCACTCATCGCCAAGCTAGGTCAAATCCTACCCGAACAAGACTTCAACAAGATAGAGCAACAAAAATCCTCAGAGATCCGGCTCTACCTAGAGAGACTGGAATCCGATATGCGCGCTCAGATCGAGGAAAGCAAAAAACACGAGGAAATATGCAATAATGCCCTCGAGAGGGCCGCCCTTATACAGTCACGACTCACTCTTGCGGAAGAAGATAGAAAAGCAATTCTCAACCAAGTAGCCGCTATCAAGACATACCTGGATGGTAAAGGGGAGCAGCCGCAAATCGAATGTGACAGGTGCGGTAGCATACTGACCAAAGAGCAATGGGGCAAGCACATAAAGGAAAAACAGGAAGAAGCGACCAATCTCGAGAAGAAGACTGCAGAGCTGCTGACCAATAGAGAATCTGACAAAGCACTTGCTAGTCAGCAAAAGGTGAAGCTCGAAGAGACCCGAGCCAACACTGACAGTCTTAAGACTGCCACAATCCTGACAGGACAGATACTTGCCCATCGCCAAGCGATGGAAGACGCATCTGCATCAACAATTCAGTTACAAGCAGAGAGAGAACGGCTAGTAGGCGAATTGCGTCTCATCTCCCATGCAGAACCTGTGCTCGCGGATCAAGAGGTCGTAAGCCAAGCTCTAACAATCAGGCAAAGACTGCAGACGCTATCGATACAAATTGATGATTTGGCCGGCGAGTTAGGTAGGTATGACGAGATACATCTCAAACCTCAACAAAAAAGAGTTACAGACGCTGAAGAAGCGACTGACCAGCTCCGAAGGCTTGAGCCGGAAATCATAACTGACGAAAAGAAGATTTCGCTGCTTCAGACAGTAAGATCCGCTCTTAGAGAAATCCAGCCGGCCGTGAGAAGGGGCTTCGTTTCGAGAATAACACAAAGCGCAAATGACTACCTCACGCGACTCTACGGAGGAGAAGAGATACAGAAATTCGAACTTACTGAGGATTACGAATTCATTGTGACAAGAGCTGGATACAAACGGCATGCGAAAAGACTTAGCGGGGGTCAACAGGTACTCACGAGCATGGCATTTCTGCTGGCTTTGAGCGAGGTACTCAGCCAGCTGGACTTTCTCATCCTTGATGAGCCGACAACACATCTGGATGCCAATCGGAGAAGAGAACTTGTTGCTGTGCTTGAGAACCTCAGGCGCGTACCCCAGCTGATAATCGTTGACCATCACCCAGAATTGCTTGAAGCAGCGGACACACGCTTTCGAATCTCCCTCACAAAAGAGTGACTTAGCCAAGTGGATCAGATCAATGAACCGCGATTTACCTCTAGCTAAATAGCGCCGGATGTCAGAAGTTCTTAATCTATGAGCATGTCTATGGAGGGCGCGCTGTGAATGGCGCGCCGCTGCAATTAGGATCAGAAAAACTATAGATTGCTGATCGTGCTTGAATCTAACATCTAGGGCGCTCGGAGGGTCAGTAGTCTATAGGTATGCCCCTCGATCTCATACGATCTATCTGAACGTGACTAATCGTTGTACCAACGACTGCTGCTTCTGCGTCAAGAACTACTCAGACGGGCTATCGGGTTACCACCTCTGGCTTGCAAAAGAGCCGTCCGTCGATGAAATCTGGAACACCTTCCAGAAGGAGGTAAGAGAATCCGATAGTGAGGTCGTCTGGTGCGGATTCGGAGAACCAACCATGAGACTAGATGTTGTTCTTGACATTACAAGAAGAATAAAGCGGAAACATCCACATATGAAGATCCGCCTGAACACTGATGGACTTGCACAGTTAAGGGAGAGAAAAAGACGAGTAGCAAGAGAACTCAGAGGTGCCGGCATGGATTCAGTGTCTATAAGCCTCAATGCTGAAAGTCAAGAGAAATATGATGAATTATGTAGGCCCTCAATGGCAGGATCATACTGTGCGCTTCTCGATTTCGCAAGAGACTGCAAGAAATACTTCTCAGAAGTTGTGCTGACCGTGGTGAGTGTTGAAGGAATAGACGCGCTCGCATGTGAGGGTATTGCCAAAGACATTGTATGTGAATTCAGAGTCAGGTAAGGCGTTACCGGTTTCGCGCGCTTCCCTGAAGCAAACTGAAAGTGATAAATAGATTTCGCGCAGATAATAGATTTCTGGCGACGATAATATGACTGAAAAACCTAAGAGAATCCCCTTTATGTCGGCGCGTCAAGTAGCCTTGACAGCCGTCATCGGCGGTATAGCATTTCTCTGTGAGGCAATAGGCCTGTGGGCACCCACACCTTGGCCTGGCGGCACAATAAACATCGGGGGCTTCGCAATAACCCTCGCGGCGATGGTGGCTGGTCCGTGGGCAGGATGTATCGTTGGCTTTCTCGACTTGACGCCTATGGCCGGTTTCGGCCCCATTGCATCCCCGCTTTACTGGTGGACACCTCTGTACACCGCTGCGACATACAAGCCGATATATCGATTGGTGCAGAAAAACAAGGTGCTAGGTCTGATTGTCTTCTTCATAAGTCAAAGCTTGAACATGGTATTCCCACACAACCTGCTGTTCGCCTGGTGGTTTAGTGCTGTGACAGAATCGTTCCCAACAGTGCTTAGTGCTTGGTACTACATCACGTTGACAGGTTATCCAATATTCGCCTGGATCTACGTGGTACTGCCTATGATAGTCTTGGCAACTGCTGCAGACTTCGTTGAACCAAGGTGGTCATGGTTTCCAAGGAGGGCTAAGAAGGATTGACACCTAATCCCTTGGTCCTTGAAATGCCTGACATGGTGCGTTACATTGGGTTCATAATTGCGTTCATTGTGATGGCGGCGCTACTCTGGTACGTGAATAAGAGGACCAAGAAAGACTGAGGGTCAGTATCTCAAGCTTGGCGCGCAATTCTCAGAAACTGGATACCTGGATTTCCAAGAGTGTCGCGCGCTAAGCCTTTTGTTATTATCATGTCAAATGTGTCTTTGTTCTTGAACTTTTTCCTTGATTGCCAGGGTCTCATGGAAGAACAGGTCTTAGATTCTCGACTATTGTTTTTCCAAGCTTCGTCAAGGAATAGGGTGACTTGGGGGACACAACCCCGGATCTTGTCAATTCGCCTATATTGTATTCGAAGATACCTTCATTTCCGGCAAGGGAAGTTCTGAATAATTCTTCTCCGGACGTTTCTTTGCTGGATTTGTCCAAGCCAAGGACTATTCTGATGTTAATGTCAGAACTTGCCACTGTATTGAAGGCCAGCAAGTAGTTGCCCTCATCCTTTTCTTTCTTGCGGGCCTGGCTCACAACTCTTCTTCTCCGTAGGAGTCCTCAAATCCGTTTGGGTTAGCTGGACATTGAAATTAGCTTATAGGTGGCTAATCAACGTTGTCAAAATGTCTGATCGAACGGAGGCAATGCATCAGGATAAACATATAACGGCTCTAATGCGTGTTAAATTGCCATGCGGGGATACCCGAGTCTGGTCTAAGGGGCAGGGCATCGCGGTTAGATCCGTGATGTGCTAAGCTTAGGGGGTGTCCAGATACACCTGAGATACCCTGTGGCGTAGGCCTTCGTGGGTTCGAATCCCACTCCCCGCACCAATTTACTGACACACCATACACAATTTTGTTAATGTTCGCTTCGCTCGCACAGAAATAAGATAATCATGAAGAAGTGTTTCAGTAAACATTTTGCCTGTCATACATGAAAAAATAAACAGGGTTACGAGGCTTAAGCGCGCGCTATCACAATACGTAATCTTGCTATTCTTAAAAATAGAATAATATGCAAAACTGCAAAAATACTTCATATACCATCGCGTTATGTTGTATGCACACGCTCTGCCAAGACCCATCCTCTAGATCCTATTCTCGGATCTGGTGATTTGAAAGGGTTACCAAGAATCTTTTTATTTCTAATTGCAGGAATATTCAAGGCAAACATCGTAAGGATGTTGACACCTACTGTCTTTCCTAGTCCTTTACAAACCATTAGTTGCAGTTCTATTACTTAGTCTATTCTTGAATGTACCCAACTTTCTGATGCATGGACAGGTTGACTGCTCACGGCTCGCTCTCGGCCGAGAAGATCTGGGTGCTGAACTGAAGACGTACACCATACTAGGCAAGAGTTTCATAACCGCCGAGACCAGAAGCTCAGCGAACTACACGTTGGGGGGGTTGGAGACATGAGGTCCAAAAAGATTCTCATGGTTGCGCTTTGTATTCTTGCATTACCTGTGGCTCTTTGCGGGAATGTGGAAGGAGCCTCCACAGGGATATATATTCGAAACGTCAAAGTGATCAACCCAGATGTTGAGATAAGCGGCATTGTTCCATTGGATGCCATAACAATATATACACCCATCACCGGTTTCGCGATAGCCATTTTTCTTAAGGAGGGTGCAGGGGAATCATTCGCATCCCAAAGTATCAGTATCCGTTTTCCGCCCAAGCCATTAGTAATCCGCAAGGATAGCGCACGCGCTCCGCGCGAAGACCCCTACTACTTGGTTAGGCCGTATCGAGTCGCTTGGGTTCCATCGGAACGGGCGGTGAAGGCGTGGTTCGATGTTGACATTGACGATAGTGTGCGTCCAGATCTTCCTCTGACCATTCAAGCTACTGTTACCATGGGTATTGATGACTACGCATGGACTGTTACCATCAGAGAATCTGAAGCGCCCACACGCTCAGAGCCACCTCCTCCAACAGGAGAACTAGTCGTCAGCATAGAGACTGATGCAACTAGCTATGAACAGGGAGAAGCAGTGAATGTCACAGGCGAAGTCCTCTATAACACTAAGCCCACTCCACCTGCGGATAACCTCGTCGCTATCAAAGTGAAAGTTCCAGGTAGCGAACTACAGCGACTATTTTCAGTAAAGACCGACAACTCCGGGCGATTCGGTCCAGTATTGCCCTTCACCGGACATAAAATTGGGAAGTACACGTTAATTGCCGAATGTTCATTGAAGACAGAGTCGGGCGAGAAGGTTCTGGCAAAGAGTGAATACAGTTTCGAGGTAAAGAAAGCCATTATAGATGAGGATGCGATCCCTAACCAACTGAGAAAGCTAACTGAACTATTCAAGAAATCAATTCCAGAAGGCCCCGTCCGAACTAGTGGTCTGGGGAAAACATTAGGAGTACCAGAATCACTGTATGGGAGCATTCATAATGTGTTCCTCTACAAAACCAAGACAGACCCAACAGGCGATTTCGCCTGCAGAGGTTACCAAGAGCAGACCTTAGTATTCATGGATTCAATACGATTCAACAAAGATCCTGAAGTACGCAAACTGCTGAAGGGATTGGATTATGGGCCAGTATGTCGCGGAATGGTAATCATTAATGCACACCACTCTGTAGTCGTCTACCCTATAGGAACCGATTGGAAATCAAATGAGGGGCCTCCTGTGTTATGGCCGAAGGTGTTTGACCCTTGGCCTGAACAGAGGCCTAAGGTATATACTGTAGCAGAATTCTGTGGAGGTGCAGGCTTTCCTAGGATCGATGATGGCTACTATTATGTTGACGAAGCTAAGCCTTGGAGTTGCTATCCTCTGACGGGGGGAGAGGTATATGCGAATTTTGAGGTGGTGAAGGCGGCACGTCCACAGTACTTGAGGCCAAACACAGAGACACTCTTGAGGACCAAGTTCTCAGCGGCCATCCGATGCCCAGTAGACGTGCTCTTGACGGACTCTCAAGGCAAGAGGTTAGGGATGCTACCGAATGGTAGTTTTGTGTGGGAGTTTCCAGCATTCATTTACCGAGCAAGTGAGGGCAACAGGACTTTGGGCTGGTATTTTGAGCTACCTGACGGCATCTACAACACGACTATTACTGGGCAGTCGACCGGAACATTCGATCTATTGATCAAAGACGATGCTGAGGCTGGTCGATACTTTGATTATGGTAATCAATCGATCACGACGGATGCTCAGGCAAAGATAACCATAGGCATGGAACGGACAGAATCATTAACACTACCTGGCGGTGAGAAGGTCACACCCAAAGAGATCCCCATACCGACTGTGGAGACACCTCCATCTCCAACCCCAACCTACGAGTACGCCGTGCTTGCTGCAGTGATAATGTTCGTTGTTGTGGCTGTCTATCTCCGGAAGAGATCTAAATCTCAACTAGCCAAACTTGTTCAGGCACCTTTACAGCCGCAACCTCCACAGTATATGCGACAACCTCCCCACGTCTCGCCACCTGTAGTGGCTGCAAGACCACCATTACAGACACAAAAACCTGTAGAAGAGAAAATAGCTTGTCCAAGTTGTGGAGCCCAAAATCTGCCGGCCAGTACGTTTTGTGGTAAATGCGGCGGAACTTTACAGCAAACATATGCCTTCTGTGAGGAGTGTGGCAGAAGAATACCTGAAGGAGCAACCTACTGCAAATACTGCGGAGACAAACAAGGAGAGTAGCAGGCCTGCTCCTTGAGAAGTTCTTGCTGGATGTTGTGAACCCACTCTTGGTTCCGTCGGTGCTTCTCTTCGAAACGCTAGTGGTCATCATTGAAGCATTCATCATCTTCTTCTTGCTCGAGAGGCGTTTGGGGAAAGCGTTTGTCGCGTCTCTCGCAGCGAACCTGACTACCGGGCTCTTGAGCTTTCTCTACTTCCTCATCCCCTCAGAGATCTCGTCTTCGTATTCTGACTTGGGTCTGGTGTATGTGATTCCTTTGATAGTCAACATACTGGTGGAGACAGGTGTGTTAAGATACTTCTACAGGGGGGTAAGTATGAACAGGATCTTGGGGGTATCAGCAATAATGAATGTCGCAACGTATGGGCTGTTGTTGACGGTCTTCTCCTAGGCTTTGACGGGATGATCGGTTGAGGCCTAACAGGCGGTCTTGAGACTCCACCGTCCCACTGGGGAACTCGCTGGACAGTCTGGTATGGGGTAAATGATACTGGTAAACTGGTGCGCGAATCCCACTCCCCGCATCAAACCTCTGGTTCTTACTCAGAAGCGTTCTAGCAAGACATTATACAGGCTTCTGACCCGAGAGGTTAGAGGAGTTCGAGGGAGCTGTCTGAAGATTGTTGGGATCGATTGGTCGATATAAGCGATTAGGGTGCGAGAGGTAGGAGTTCTTAGAACCTTTGGCCCCGGTTATTTCCTGAGAAATCTGGCGACTCCGAACTCATCTGATGCATGAGGGCAATGCACCCTAGCGTTATTTGTATCGAAGCAGAGCGGCGAGACCTGAAGCGCTTTCTTATCCTTTAACGGGAGCCGAACTGTAAGGGTGGCGCCGGGAGAGGGCTCCATACTTCCAGTCCAAAGCCCTCCATTCAAAATCATCATTATTCTTAGTTGCACTAGTGAGAAAGAATTTAAGC
>JAPKYM010000093.1 GCA_026394315.1 Candidatus Bathyarchaeota archaeon
TTGATCGTCTGTCTATCGATCGCATAGGAAGCCGCCACACGGAATCGCTTGTCCTGGAAGATCGCCCTCAATTGTGGATCCTTGTGGGTGAGGTTGAAGCTAAACTGCGCGAAATTCACCTCCGTTCCTCCCCAGCGGACCACTTTTATCAACCCTTCCTTCTCCTTCTCTTTAGCATTCGGTACCACAGACAGGTCTATCTTGGCGTAGTCCAACTCACCTGCGAGTGCTTTCATGTTGATGACTTCCGGGTCCAGACCAACATACATGTATATCTGATCTATGTAGGGTAGTTGGTTGCCTTCCGGATCCACCGCGAAGTAGTAGGGGTTGCGCGTCATCGTGTAGTCACCGGGGGGAGTCTTGACTACCATCCACGGACTCAACACAGGCCTCTCTGGGTTGTGGTCGTTGATCGGATCGAGTTTGTCCTGGAGCAACGCCATCCAGTCGTTGAATCCTGCATCCTTCACCATCTTGTCTAGTTTCGTTTTATCCTGGTATCTTGGATGAAACTGGCTCAAATAATGTTTGCAGTACTCGGTTATTGTAGTCCTGGTAGAGATCTCCATTAGCAAGTCAGTTGGCTTAGAAAACTCGAATGTTACCGTGAAGCTGTCTACCCTCTTCACGTCCTGGATAAGCTTTGTTGCCATAATCGCTTGGGTAGACCTGTCTCCCTGACCTGTGGCCACCGAGATCCATTTCGCGCTGTTGGCAATATCCTCCCACCAGAACATTATATCATCTGCAGTGTACGGCACCCCGTCTGACCACTTCAAGCCTTCCCGCAGATGCAGCGTCCATGTTCGTCCATCATTGAGCACGTCCCAACTCTTGAGGACATTCGGATACAGGTTGTAGTTCCACGCATACTCCGCTTCGGCCAGTGAGTCTTCGAGCAACATGAACCTACCACCGGAGAAGACCCATTCGTGCGTATAGAGCGTCCCCCCGTAGGTACCGATCTTCCGGCCCAGAACTAGCGGTTCCTTAGGCAGTCTTTCCTCGACAGGAGGGAGCTCCTTTGCCGCTACTTTAGCCTTCAACATCGGAGCCTCTTTATACTTCCCCACCGTCTTCCCGGTTGCTTTCCGGTACTCCTCCGGAGTTGCCCAGTGGTATGGCTCCACCTTGGCTGTCTGCTCGGTTGTTGTCCCTCCTTTTATAACCTCGGTGCCTTGGGAGGCGTCCTTCTGACCTACCGAGAGCGCCATCGTGGGGAATAAAAGTTCAAGTGAAACTAGCACGACAGCTGCTCGAATAAGCTTCTGCACATCCTTTCTCATACACTTCTCCTTTCGTGCTTTCACGGCGTTGGTTGACGATCATCTTCTACCATGTCTGTATTCATTTGTCAAGAAAAATCACCTGTCTATGTACTTCGTATGGCCATATAAGATGTAATTAATTACAAATAATTGTACTATTGCTCAATAAGAATGTCATTTTTCGCAATTTACTACACATGTATCCAAAATTATTGTATTAAGCGGATTTGCTATAAGAAATTACCTAGCCAATACAAGAAAAGTACAAGACAAACCAGCGAACATTCTCTTGACAAAATTGGTAAGTTTTTGCATAGTTCCGAATAGTATGAAGGTTAAGCTCAAAGACATAGCGGAAAAGGCGGGCGTCACTGTTTCAACCGTCTCTCGCGCGCTTGGAAAGGGAGATCGTGTATCCGAAGAACTGCGGGAAAAAATCATCCGCATTGCTGAGGCACAGGGTTATCGAAGAAAAAATGTCACCAATATTGTGTCCTATGTCATAGATCAAAGGCTTTTCTTTCTCACGAGTCATTTCTACAACCGGATCATCGAGGGCATAGGGGAAAGGCTGAAAGAAGATTCGTATGCACTTCAATTTGACTCAATAAACACGGATAAGTTTTCAGCTGAAAGCATCAGCCTGCGAAACTTGTCAGGGATGATCTTCACGAGCGCAATCCATTCTGACTTCATTAAAGAGGTTAAAAAACTAGGCTTACCAGTGGTCCTTCTGGACAATTTTCTGCCGAACGAATACATCGATTCGGTTCTTATTGATAACATGGACGGGATAATGGTCGGAATGCAGTATCTGAAATCACTCGGACATGTGAGGATTGCCTATCTGG
>JAPKYM010000206.1 GCA_026394315.1 Candidatus Bathyarchaeota archaeon
CTCTGATGTCTTCTGGCAATGACTTCTGGCCTCTGATCGTACTCTCTGTCATGGGCTAGCCTTTTCTCTCTATTCTCACGCCGATACTCTCGCTTGTGGGCTTGGACTTCTGGCCTCTGATTGTACTCTCTGGCATAGGCTAGGATCTTCTCTCTATGCTTTCGATAGCTTCTTTGATTGCATTCTCTCTTTCTGGCTTTGGCCTCGGGGCTATCTGACATAGGTCACTTCCACCTCTGGCTGTACTCTCTCTGCTGGGCTAGCCTCTTCTCTCTATACTCACGCTGATACTTTCTCTTGTGGGCTTGGACTTCTGGCCTCTGATAGTACTCTCTTTGATAGGCTTGTCTCTTCTCTGGGTCTTTGGGTGGCATGAGTCAAAGCCTCTCCACTTCTGTCTTTAGAGGTATTCCTAGATCTCTGAGCCTGTACATGATTACTGAGCTCACTAGCTTCGGTTTGCGTCTCACAAAACTTGAAGGCACGTAAAGTGCATTGAATTTGCTTGAGTAATATCAGGGCACATCTTTGAGTGTTGCCTTGAGGGGCTTCTTGGTCTCGGGGTCTAGTGGTCTCCTGCCGAATCTCCAGTAGGTGAGCCTTTGAATCCTGACTCTCTCACAAAAGAAGTCTAGGTTTCTCTCCTTGTAAGCTCTTCTCAGCTTTGCGTACTTGGCTCGGAGCGCGCGCGCTGGTAGTCCTGCCTACCCCCTCCTGGCAAGACGAGTCGCAAGTCGCTTAACATGCAAACTAATCGAAGACAACCTCTTACTACCATGACAATTGCTCTTATGCCGGAGAACCCTCATCGTTCTATGGAAGCAAGTTAGCTGGGCCGAGGAAGAATAAAAATGGAAGGAGTTCTCTTGGGCGTGGGAGCAGGAGATTATCCCCCAAGAATGGTGAGGGCCATATCTACGTCTGGGACGGCAAGAATTACCGTTGCTTTCGTATAGTCTGCTGATGTTGTGGCATAGGCGTACTTTATATTGATCTTCGATTGAGCCAGCTTCTCAGCTATCTCCACAAACGCAGCGGGCTTATTATCCACGTTAACAGCCAAGACATGCTCCTCCGAGGATCGAATCTTGACTGCATTTAACGCATCCTTGGCCTTGTTCAGGTCGTCAACCAATAGCCTCACCTTGCCTCTACCTTTTACCTCTGGCGCAAGGAGCCCCACGATGTTAACTCCAGCCTTCCCCAGCGTCGAACAGACTTGGGCCAGTGCCCCCGGCTTGTTCTGCAGTGCGATTACAAGTTGAGTTACTTTCGGCATAAACAATCCAAACGTATCTATTGGGCATACCTTCACTTAAGGATATCCTTCAGATGCAGGTACTTTAGCGCTGCCTCGACCGGATGAGGCGAGGCGCAGGTATCGTCTGAAAACTTTGTCATGGAGCAAGAAGTGAGCTTTCTTGGAGAGCCACGTCGCACCAGTCTCGACGGACTGATTTCTGGTAAGTATCAAGTCGCTATAGAATGCAAGTTAACAGAATCAGAAGTAGGCTCTTGTTCCCGTCCGAGATTACGAACGTCAGCGTCCAATTACGAAACAGAATTCTGCGATGGGACCTTCACCAAACAGAGGGGAAGAAGGGAAAGATGCGCTCTGACAGAAATCGAGGTCTTGTATTGGAAGCATATTCCTGCGTTATTTAAATGGGGAAATGGCGCTGACCTCAAACCGTGTCCGCTGAACAAGAATTACCAATTAGTACGCAACATCTTGGCTGTTAGTGTGCGAGCCGATGGCAGCGTGTCACCTGCAAACGGCCATGTGATATTACTCTACGACGAACGCAACCCTGCATTTCAAAAGAGCGGAGATGGATTCGTCGCCTTTAAAGAAACGCGGGAGGCCCTGAAGGTTCCCAGCCTGCTCAGAAAGTGCAGCTGGCAACACATCACCAACCATCTTAGGGGTAAAATGATTCTTCCGTGGCTCACAAACCAATTAGAATCAAAATATGGACTGTAGACATAGCACACGCTTATCGAGACATTCAATTATTCAGATACGGATAACTCATCGATATTTACTTTTCAATATTAGTAGCGCGCGCGCTACAATCGAGGTTTACCAGATCGTTCTGTTCAAGCTTTAATATTGGAAGCTACCCCTTCGATAAAGGGGATATGCCGGTGAAGTTCAGCGTGCTAGTCGAGAGGGATGAGGATGGATATTACATCGCCTCAGTCCCAGAGCTGCCAGGTTGTCACACTCAGGCCAAGACCCTCGACGAACTAACGAACAGGGTTAAGGAGGCGATTGAGCTATACTTGGAGGCTGAAGGGGCCAAGACTGAGGAGAAGATTGAGCTCATAGGCGTTCAGTTCATAGAGGTTCCCACCAAGTGAGCCTAAGACCCACACCGACAAAGAGAGTAATCAAGGTTCTATCCAAGATAGGATTCAAAGTTGCCAGACAGCGAGGCAGTCACCTTATCCTCAAACATCCTGATGGAAGACTGACTGTCGTCCCGATTCACGCAGGAGAAGATATTGGAAGAGGATTATTATTGAAGATAATCAAGGACGCGAAGATGTCTAAGGAGCAGTTTCTCAAGCTGTTGGAGGATACTTGAGAAAGATCACCCTTGCCAAACGCGCGCGTAGTGACCTCAGGCCCGATTGGCAACCAGTATCCAGAAGACCTGGCGGCGGTCCAGTCATACCTGCAAACAAACTCAGATCCTAACACCCTACCTAACACTAGCCGGACTAATTACAGTCGTATCCACCGTCGTAGTGGCTAAGAAAAGACGTAAAGCCTAAACAAGACTCCCTTTCTCCATTTTTCAAAACTTTC
Organism: Candidatus Bathyarchaeota archaeon; assembly: GCA_026394315.1. Lineage (GTDB taxonomy): Archaea > Thermoproteota > Bathyarchaeia > 40CM-2-53-6 > RBG-13-38-9 > JAPKYM01. Next base: position 2,816 of record JAPKYM010000206.1, read on the forward strand.
CTAGGATACTCTATATTCCATCATCTTGGCAAGTGAAGAGAAGGTTTGGGAGATTCCTCTCCCAACATGATGAATGAGATTTTCTTGGTATGTGTGTGTTCACCAGCTAGCTCACGGGCTTGTCATCTTTGTCGTCTTATAGAGCGTAGTGCGCTTAAGCAAACTCTGTTAGGTGCGGGTATGTCGTGTGCCAGTATGCAGCTAGTTATCGTGGACGACTATACCTACGTATCCTGGGCGATTATAGCCAAGTATCGTGGACGTTTACAGCTACGTATCCTACACAGTGATAGATGCGTATCCTAAACAATATAGCCATATCATCTTAGCCAGTGTAGCTGTATACCTATAGCCAGCATATCCTAGCCAGTATAGCTACAACTAGTGTTGCTATGCTCAGTACACAGCTGCGGGTCATACCCAGTATAGCTATGTTGGTTGTTTCGTTCTTCTATCTTTCTTAATCTTCTAGCCCTGAGTTACGTTGGGATGGTCATTGCCTCTTTGGAAGAAGAAAGGGGTTGAAGAGATCAGACTATACCTGTCGTTAATTGGCAACAATAGGCTGGACGATTATCTCTGCCAGAATGAAGAAGATTCAAGCCACTGGGCATGAAAAAATTCACTAAGAAAAAAGGGTTGGAAACAGCTAGTCTCTTCTTCTCTTAACCAAGACAACCGCTGATACAGCTATGACCAGTCCTGCTAATGCTGCGAACGGTGCTACTATCTCAAGCTTGTTAGTTGACATTACGACTCCACCGACAGGGTTTGGCAGGTGATTGACAATGCTTGCAGCCGGATCCAAAGGAATCTTT
>JAPKYM010000202.1 GCA_026394315.1 Candidatus Bathyarchaeota archaeon
GCCGTATTGGGCTTGATTCAAGGCATAGTGACACCAAGAGACTATATCAAACTCATTGCGGAGCCTGAGGTCAAGCCGGAGATCCCGGTATACATGGTTGGATTACCAGATGATCCCTTTGAGTCTGAGGTTGCCAAGTCAAAGTTCTTGAATGTTGTAGGCAGGCTCAGGAGAGCCTTTCCGCAGATCGAGGAAGCCAGATCAATCATAAAGACCAGTGAGTCTATCAAAGGAAAAGAGAGACGAAGATACGAAGTTGATGTTGCAATAAAGACCCCGAAGGGCGTCATAACCTATAACCACGCAGGATGGGAATTACCTTCCGTCTACGATGAACTTTCAACCAGACTGAAACGTCTACTCACGCAAAAGCAAGTATCAGCAAAGAGATATCTGAGAAAAGGAGTCAAAACAAAGAGGCGCCGTTGATAGAAACACACAGCTCACGGTGTTGTCGGAAGCAGAACTCTCAGTTCAGCAAATGTTCAAAGAGTCCGCTTTGAAGTGCACGTAAACCTTCTTACCCTCATCCAAATCAAGATCTTTCAGAGAACTCAAAGTCAGCTCAGATCTTATTGGAAAACCCGCATCCACTAGTATTTTGGCGTTGGACTTCAGTTTAACGATCTCGACGATGGTTCCTTCTAGGCTGTGGCAGTTGCATCCGCACCATTTCTGATTATTTATCTCAGATTCACTAGAGAGAATGACGTCCTCAGGTCTGAGTGTGACAGTTACTGATCTTTCCTCTGAGCTCCAGAGTCTGGGAGTCGCGATCTCGATGTCGCCTATTCTGATCTTGTTCTGACCCGATGGTTCATGAATGATTGTACCATCATATACGTTAAGTCCTAGAAATTCAGCTACGAATCTGGAACTTGGTTTCTCCAGAATTCCATCACAATGACCTATCTGTTCTAGCCGTCCTCCTCCCATGACAGCAATTCGATCTGAGAGAGCGCATGCCTCGGCCAAGTCATGGGTGACATAGACTACCGTTACCTTGAGGACCTCCAAGAGTTTTCTGAAATCGCTTCTCAAGCTTTCGCGAGTCTTCAGATCTAATGCTACCATAGGCTCATCAAGGAGCAGGACTTCCGGATTCATGACCAGAGATCTCGCTAGGGCCACGCGTTGTTTCTCTCCTCCGCTGAGCTCATCTGGATAAGAGTCTGCCCGGCCTTGAAGCCCTACGAATTCCATGATTGTGGAACTCCGCTTTGCGATCTCACGTTTGGGTACATGCATCGCTTTTAGACCATACGAGACATTGTCCCTGACCTTCATGTGTGGGAAGAGAGCACAGTTTTGGAAGACATAGCCCATCTTGCGTTTTGATGGTTTCACGTGGACCCTTCGTCTTCCGATCTTTCCTTCGACAAGAACCTTGTTGATGAAGACTTCTCCATCATCTGGGGAACAGAGGCCTGCGATGATGTTGAGCATCGTCGTTTTTCCGCATCCACTAGGGCCTACTACTGAAAGTAGCTCATGTTTTTCCACATGCATTGTAACTCCTCGCAGTGCATCGATCTCTCCAAAGCTTTTCTTGACGTTTTTTAGCTCAATCATAGCCTTGCACCATACCTCTTTCTTCCCAGTACTCTGAAGAGCGCAAGGACAGAAAAGGAGACAACTACCAGAATTGCTGAAAGCACATTGGATGCAAGCGGATCTTCAGCCAGCAGCATATAGATTGCCAAGGGCATAGTCTGGGTTACACCTGGAAGGTTGCCAGCAAACATGAGAGTTGCCCCAAACTCACCCATTGATCTTGCCCAAGTCATTATTGTCCCGGCCATTATTCCGTGTGCAGCCAAAGGCATAGTCACCGTGAAGAAGACTCGAAGCCTTGAGGGATTCAGTATCTTTGCACTTTCGATCACACTTCTGTCAACATCCTCAAACGATGCTTTTGCAGATCGCAGGAGAAAAGGTGACGCCACAAACAGTTGGGCCAGTATGACTGCGAGCGTACTACCTGGTAGTATAATTCCAAGTTCTCGCAACATTGGCCCAAGAATACCCCTAGGTGCAAAAGCAAGAAGAAGAGCTACGCCTGCGACCGCGGGAGGAAGAACTATTGGTATGTCAAGTATTGTATCGATTATTGGTTTCCCAGGGAACCTTCTGGTCGCAAGCAGATAGGCTGTAGGAAGCCCAAACGCCAATGATGCCAATGTTGCAGAGAACGACGTCACCAACCCTACAGTGAGGGCGCTTAGGATCTGCGGATTCCTGAATTGAACGAGTATCTTGTTCGGATCCAAGTTCAGAAAGACTGACAACAGCGGAAGCGTAATGAACAGGATGAAGACTAAACATGTCCCCCCCAAGAATACGAATAGCGCCCAATCTGACAGGTGATCAGTGTTAATGTGTTTCAATTTCTGTGAACCCCCATCTTCTG
>JAPKYM010000353.1 GCA_026394315.1 Candidatus Bathyarchaeota archaeon
GAGACTCTCCAGTCTTTAGTCTGTAACTCTTGATTATCTCTTCGGATAGACCTATTGAGGCCAATCTTTCGGGCGAAGAAGTCTGAAGGTCAGCAGGTATCTTTGGACCTTTCAGTTTGCCAATCTTCTCCAAGTCGATCTTGAGTTCTTCCATGTCTTCGTAGGTGAGCTCTCCTCCAATAGAGAGTGGCAATCTCACCGGTCCGACTTTTACGCCCAGCATGTTGAGGGCGGCCTTCGACCCCACAGGACCGCTGCGCGCTATTATTCTGCCTATCTTTTGGATCTTCATCTGAGTCTCTCGAGCGGTCTTGAGGTCACCCTTTTCCACAGCGTCATAGACTTTGATCCAGAGATCTGCTATGAAGTTCGCAGATGCAAGAATCATACCTGAGGCTCCGGCTGCAAGTGCCGGAAGGACAACCTCGTCATGACCACATAAGACGGAGAGCCTTGAACCTGTCTTCTCAAGGACGGAGAGCATGTACCTGAGCTCTCCGCTACTGTCTTTCAAGCCTATTATGTTTGGGATCTCGACAAGGTCTTCAACCATCTGCCAGCTCAGGTTGACCCCCGTGGCTTGAGGGATATTGTACAAGATTATCGGAAGATCAACTGCCTCCGCCAGTGTCCTGTAATGTTCGTAGATACCCCTGTCCATGGGCTTATGGTAGTATGGTGTGACCACCAGGGCTGCCGTAGCTCCCACATCCTTTGCATGACGAGTTGACTCAATGGTAAGTTTTGTTCCGCTCTGACCTGTACCAGCAATTACAGGAACCTTCCCATTTGCCTGATCCACTACAATTTCAATGACTCGTTTTCTTTCGTCAATGGCCAGATTCTGGAATTCTCCTGTTGTACCGCATGGGACGAGCGCTGAAACACCCTGTCCAACTACATAGTCCACCAGACTTCTCAGTCTAGATTCGTCCACCTCATTCCCATCGTCGGTAAGAGGTGTGACAAGCGCGGGCATTACCCCTTCAGGTCTGAAGACCATCAGTCAATCACCGGAGGATAGTATTGTTCCTGTCAAAGCCATAAAGTCTTAATAAAATTAGCTATGCGCGATGGAGCCATCATTAATTTAAGGTGCTCCTGCGAACGAATGTATTATCAGGATTCGGCGGCCGGGAACGTGGCACACTCTAAGACACAACGGAAAAAGCGGCGGGTTCGGAGGAGAGTAACAGAGATTGCCTTTCTAGTTCTGATGATGGGCCTTGTCGTCTTCGCAGTTCAAGGGCTGTTCGTTAAGCCGAGAACAGACTCAGCTTCAAGAAAGGTCGCTTTGATAGATCAACTTTCAGCCTCATATCCAAATCCGTCTTTCAAGGATGAATTCATCAGAATCTTCAAGGACGCCGGTTTCAGTTCAGATATTTACAGCAGCGCTGAAGTGAACATTGACCTCTATAGGAATTTGCCTTCAATGGGGTATAGGGCAATAGTCTTCAGGGTTCACCAATCCACCCCAGTTGAGTATCTCCTACCAAATGATAGACCCATTACTGGGCCTCCGGTGTACCTTTTTACAGGAGAGCCTTATGATGAGCATAAGTATGTTGTTGAGCAACTTTCAGATTTGATCGTTCCCGCCAGGGAGATCAACGGTTCAAAGGTCTATTTTGCAATAGGTCCGCAATTTGTTCAGTCAATGTCAGGCAAATTCCAGAACACTGTGATCATCCTCGCAGGATGCTCGGGCCTCTACAGTGCCGATTTGGCGGATTCCTTCATCGTAAAAGGAGCTTCGGTTGTAATTGGCTGGCAGAGGTTCGTACAGATGGACTACACGGACAAGGCCATCATCCGCTTACTGAAGGCCTTAGTCCTTGAGCGCACCACAATATACAGAGGCACTGTGGTCATGACTAGTGATGTGGGTTTAGATCCGTCCTACAAGTCTAACTTGCTCTGCTATCCGGATGAGAGAAGTCGCCTTACTTTCTTCGATGCATTAGAGCTGAAAGAAGAGGTAGTGGTCGGTCAACAGCTGAACATGTGTTTCCCGAATCCAGTAATCAGAATTCCAACAGGGCTTACTAAGAAAATGCTGGACTAGCCCGGAACTCCTGTAGCCTCGAACAATCATACCGGCCACCCATATTCCTATTGGAATTTTTTCCCCATCAAAGTATTAATAACTTGAATCATTAGTTTCACAGTCAAATCTGGCTGAGACTCTTGAAGACCATCCGAACGATCGAACAGATAAATGAGAAAATCGTGAAAGGCGAGGCCACAGTCGTCACCGCTGAGGAAATGACTGAGATAGTAAAGAGTCACGGAGTTGAGGTCGCAGCAAGAGACGTCGATGTGGTGACTACGGGAACCTTCGGCGCAATGTGCAGTTCAGGGCTCTTTCTTAATTTCGGCCATTCAGACCCGCCCATCAAGATGGAGAACCTAACCCTGAACGGTGTCGAGGCATACCATGGAAATGCAGCTGTGGACGCGTACCTTGGCGTCACCAAGATGCATCCGGAGAGGAAGTTCGAGTATGGTGGAGGACACGTCATTGAAGATCTTGTTTCTGGAAAAGAAGTTGAACTTGTTGCAACAGGATACGGCACGGACTGCTATCCTAGAAAGTCCGTAAGGACAACTGTGACAATAGACGATCTCAACCAGGCGATTCTGTGCAATCCAAGAAACGCATACCAGAGGTATAACGCCGCCACAAACGGAAGAGACGAACTAATCTACACTTACATGGGAAAACTGCTCCCAGACCATGGTAACGCAACATACTCTGGAGCCGGCGAACTCAACCCGCTCTCCAACGATCCTGACTACGAGACTGTAGGCGTGGGGACAAAGATCTTACTCGGCGGAGGAACAGGATATGTCACAGGTTCCGGAACCCAACATGACCCAGTTAACGGATTCGGAACACTCATGGTTCAAGGAGACTTGAAGAAGATGACCTCGAGAGTCCTAAGAGGCGGGAGCTTCACAAACTACGGAACTACTCTCTATGTTGGTCTCGGAATACCGATACCAATACTGAATGAGGGACTCGCGAAGAAGACTGGAATAAGCGATAAGGAGATCAGAACCGGTCTACTGGACTACGGAATCCCGCGTCGGAGCAGACCT
>JAPKYM010000083.1 GCA_026394315.1 Candidatus Bathyarchaeota archaeon
TCTTGGGAACGGTTATGCCTGCCGTACCTACATCAATCAATACGATTTGGCGCGATACGTCTACACGATTAGAAAGGATGAATGCACAAGGGAATGCTTGAAAGAGATAGTAACATGTGGAAATACTTGTGACACTATTTGTCCTATATCAAACTATCTGAACCTCTAACCAATCTTCTCAACTTACACCTTTTTCTGAACTGGGCACTCCTATTATTTCTTCCTTTTTGTGGAAGTATCCTTGGTCTGAGAGATAAGCTATAACCATGTTTCTTAGGATCTCGGCGTCACCATCGCCTATCTTCCCCTTCATTTCAACGTCAAGAATGTTCCAAATCGAATTCGGCAGGGTTACGAAAGCTCTTCTCATTTTGGTTTCTTTCATTTCATTTGGCCTCCTTAGGGACGACAAGAATTGTCAACTTTCCATTTCGTGCTTCGGTCACATCTCGATCTAATTTTAGCACCTATATTTATAGCATTCCCATAGCATTCTATACATATAAACGCTATGAGAATGCTATATGTGCATGTAGCGCAATACGTAGTGCGTGCCGATATCGACCCATGCTAAACAGACTCACTCATATGCCTAACTGCCCAGTCTGTCAGAATCAGCACTAATATCGTCGGAACGGTTGACACAAGAAATATTGCAGACAATCTAACCTGTACTGGAATTGAAACTTCAAGATCTGTTATTGTAATGCCGATTATGCCTACAATCTCCGTCACAACAAGAAACGGCAATCCGATGGCAACTTTGGTCAGCTTGCCGACTTTTTTTGGAGCCAACTTCATCTTCAGAACCAAGTCCTTACGTGAGACAACGAAGGCTATAGCAAACAGTGCGAATCCTCCTGCACACAGAAGGATGTATGTGTTCGGAATCCAAAGGCCAAACAGTGTGTGCCCTCCGAGAATCCAGTTTACCCAAGCAGTAGAATTCAAGCCCTCTCTCTTGCAAGGGCACGGATTGTAACGAATCGTTGCGAAATAGGCCATGTCCTCAATCCAGAAGCCCCAAGCTGCACTTCCGAATGATGCAGCAGGAAGGTACCATTTCCTTAACCCAGTTTCCAACATTCGACTAATGCTTATGGAGAAAGCAACCACAATGAACAAGCCTAACATGACTGTGTGGTACCAAGTGAAGCGCCCAAAAACCTCCAACTGGTTTCTGTATGGGTAGTAGGGGTAGAGGGTGCCCTCGATCCACCCGTAACATGTTGCTGCGGCCATCATAGTTACGAGGATACTGACGACATTTGCTTGTTCAGTGACCTTAGCTTTAGTCCAAACAAATGCTTTTGCAGCAGATGAGATCTCCATCAGGAAGACCGTCTTACATTTCGGGTCTATTTTTGAATTATTATGCTCTTGCGACCGCCAAACTCAAGTGTGGCAACATCCTTCATTGGGAATGGTGGTACGATAGGCTCCTTCTTGCCGAGTTGCTTCACGGTTATCGCATCGTCTATTATCACGTACGTGTTGGGAATTTGTTCAGGATTCTTCCAGACTCGGGGATCTTCCTCCAATAACCAACAACCTGTGTTGACTGCGAGAACACCCTTGCCTTTCTTGTACGCATCGGCGGCATGAGTATGGCCATACACAAAAACTCCAGGACGCTCCCTTAGACGATTCAAGTAGCTCTCTATCCCGAAATACATCTGCTGAATTGGTGTGAAACGCAATGTTTTGCAGATACGACTCCAAAAAAGGCCAAAAAGGCTTGGAATCAGCCAGAGCCCGTTTTCAATGATGACGCGTTCTTCAGAAATCGCATTCCTATAAAGAGTTTCATACGTGCTGGCCAAAGCGACTTCGAAATTCTCATCGCTACCAAGTTTGAGGAGTTTCCTTCTTTTTAGAAGCTTCGCCAAAAGGAGACGAATAGTAGCAATCAGAAGGCGAATCCAAGAAATGAAAAAGTCGATGGAGGTAATAATCACTGGCGCGGACGTCTGCAACCCATCTAGGTGATGTCCATGCATGAAGAGGATTTTCGTCCCCAAGTGCTCTTTCCAATATCTCGCATATCTTACACTAATGTTGCATTCGCTTGAGATTAGCCCTTCCAACACAGATCTCCCAAACTCCTGTTCTGGAGAGAAGCTGATGTCCTCAATCTTGGATTGCTTGAGTCCGCCTAGAAATTTGTTCTCTTGAGCCATCAAGAAGATGTGATGATCGTGGTTGCCTATGACATATGTAATCTTGTTGGCAATTTTGCCAATTCCAGACATGAAATACTTGGAGTCAGCGATAGCTTTGCTGGGAACATTCTTCCAAAGATCAAAAACATCGCCTAGGAGGATGAGCTCGTCTATTTTACCGCCTTCAGATAGTTCTTCTAAGAACGTGTCAACTATAGCTGGATTAGTCAGTGTCGAATCTTTTACTCCAAAATGCATATCTGAAATTGTAACAATGCGATCAGTCATCAAAACACCAGAACTAGGTTGACAAGCCCATCTTATAAGGCATTAATGGATTTCAATCTTACCATCAGCGCAAAATCATGAAAAAGCATAACGGACTGGTGCATAATGGAGGGTGCATAACGGACTGGTGCTTTCTCGAATCCTAATCTACAGAGTAGATCGGAAAGCTACTCCCTCAACGTGGAAAACGATTCCACAAGAACGAGTTGAATTTCGATAGCAGACTTTTTGTTTGGCGCGTTTACGCAATCGACTCTGTTGACTGGATATAACCATTCAATTTGGATGGATCTTCGGTTTTCCAGATCTTTCGGTAGGTTTTCGCTTCTGGTAGTCGCTTTAGTCCTATGTCACTTTCAAGTCTTCTCACCCAGAGTGCGCTAGGCCTCGCTGGAAGATTAGTTCCTTTTTCACAAATTTCAGTCCATGTCAAACCATCAGGCGCCGAAATGAGTATCCTATGAACTTCCTTCCGAAATTCATCATAACCCATCCGCTTTTCCTTTTGCGTAGACTGTGTTGCCGGGTGTGCCTGCAAGAATAACCGCCTCCTTCGGTCAATCTCGAAGTTGACCTCATCGTCCCCTTGCCAGCCGAGTTGAGTTACCATATGGGTGGGGATGACAACTTGGTATTTCACATAAACTCTGTTAGGGGCTTTGGTTTCGATGCGCTGAAGTTTCACCTCAATACCTCCACGACTCTGCACTCAGGTAGAGTTCTGGTCGGCCAATCGAGAACGAGGCCAGAGCAATTGTCAACATTGTTATGAGGCATAGGACAAAGTGAACGGTAGCTCTTGGGATTCTTCTGAGCTTGAGATGCTTCAAGCCAAGCTCTTCCTTGAGCCTAGAGAAAACGCGTTCAATTGAAGACCGCATGGAATAGTAATAATCCCATGCAGGTGATCGTCGTGTGATTGGCAGGAGATAGTCCGCCCTTCGCCTGTGCTTGTTTCTTGATCTTCTGGGGTTTAACGCGATGATGGGCACTATTCCGTTTTTGAGGCAGAGTATGTTGTTTCTCTTAGAGTCGTAACCTGCGTCAGCAGTGAGAACGTCTGGTTTGGATCCTTGAGCTAGCAGAGACCTTAGGTGGTCTGGGAATATTCTTGTGTCGTTTCGGTTTGCAGATGAAACCATGAAACTCAAGGGGATGTCGTGCTTGGCGTCACAGGTCACTTGGAGTTTGTAGCCGTAAGTGTAGATTGGTTTTCCAAGATATTCACCTGAG
>JAPKYM010000112.1 GCA_026394315.1 Candidatus Bathyarchaeota archaeon
AAATCCCAAAGGAGGAATGATTATTCCTGCTTCTGCTTGTATCGGCTCCACCAGGAAGGCCACTGTGTTCGGAGTAATAGCTCTCTCCAACGCCTCTGAGTCGCCATAAGGAACTGTCTTGAAACTCGGGGTGAAAGGTCCGTAACCCTCCCTGTACTGTTCTTCCGTGCTGAAGCCGATCAGTGTTATTGTTCTACCGTGGAAGTTGTTTTTGCAGACAATGATTTCTGCCTGGCCGTCTGGAACATTCCTTACTTGGTATCCCCATTTTCGAACCGCTTTTATTACTGACTCAACGGCTTCCGCTCCGCTGTTCATGGGGAGTACCATGTGAGAGTTGGTCAATTCACAGAGCTCTCTGTAGAAGGGTCCTAGCTGAACATTTCGAAATGCTCGAGATGTGAGAGTCAGCCGTTGCATCTGCTCGGTCATGGTCTTTAGTATTTTCGGGTGACAATGACCTTGGTTGCATGCACCATATGCAGCCAAACAATCGAGATACTTCTTGCCGGTTACATCCCAGACCCATACGCCGCTGGCCCTAGATAGGACAACGTTCAAGGGCTCGTAGTTGTGGGCGCCATACTCAGTTTCGAGTTTTATGTAGTCATCTGCTCCCACTTCCTTGACCTCCACTTTCTAACTATTCAATCAACCTAAATAGTCTATCTAGGGGATTCCGCCAGTAGTCTCAGTGTTCGAGATATGTTTGCCATCGATTTGCAGATGGGTTGAGAATATGCCAGCTAGAGATTCAAGCCTTCTTCCTTCGGTTGTAGAGGCCATAGGTTATACACCTCTAGTCGAATTGGGACGAATAACGAAGAACGAACCAGGTCGAATACTTGCTAAACTCGAGTATCTGAATCCGGGACTGTCTAAGAAAGACAGGATTGCTCGTCAGATAATTGAAGAAGCTGAAAGAGATGGATCTCTCAAACGTGGCCAGACAGTTGTGGAGCTGACCAGCGGTAACACTGGAACCGCGTTAGCCATCGTATGCGCGGTCAAGGGCTATCCATTTGTGGCGGTGATGTCTCGAGGTAACACGCCTGAAAGGGCTCGAATGATGTCGGCGCTTGGTGCTGAAGTAGTACTTGTAGATCAAGCTTCAGACTCTTCAGTTGGAAAAGTGACGGGAGAAGATTTGAAACTCGTGGAAGAAGCGACAAAAGAGATAGTGGCGCATAACGGAGCGTTTCGAGCCGACCAATTCATTTTGAAAGGCAACTTTCGTGCGCACTATCTTCACACTGGACCAGAGATACTGAAGCAGTCTCATCGGAAGATTGACGCTTTCTGTGACTTTGTCGGGACTGGTGGCACTTTCGCCGGTTGCGCCGCCGCATTCAAGGAATACAATTCGAAGATCAAGTGTTACGTTGTTGAACCATCAGGGGCAGCTGTCCTGGCCGGGAGAACATTAGCGAATGCGAGTCACATGATTCAAGGAGGAGGCTACAATATGGCTCAGCTTGAAATGATAAACCGCAACCATATCGATGGATACTTGCAGGTGACTGACGATGCTGCAGTTTCTATGACCAGACGGTTGGCAAGAGAGGAGGGGATATTCGCAGGATTCTCTACAGGTGCTAATTTGGCGGCGGCTCTTCAACTACTCCAGAACC
>JAPKYM010000190.1 GCA_026394315.1 Candidatus Bathyarchaeota archaeon
CTGCCGCTTCCTCAACGGCCTTATTCCTCACTTCTATACTGGTGATCTGAAAGGCAAAGTCATTGTAAGAGGAATGGACACAGCCGACTATCCTCCAGAGATTCTCTGCGGACACGTAGGTCTCATCTTTGATAACCCTTCAAATCAACTCTTTAATCTCACAGTATTTGACGAGATAGCTTTTGGCCCTGAAAACCTTTGCATACCAGCCGATAAGATTAGAGAAATTGTTGCTGACGCATTGAAATTCTGTCGACTCGAAACCTATGTCAACAAGACCCCTCATCACCTTTCAGGAGGAGAGCAGCAAGCATGTGCTCTCGCCTCAATAATGTCCATGAGACCTCAGATCTATGTTCTGGATGAACCCACAGCAAATCTCGACCCCTACGGCACAGACCTTGTACTACAGAGGATAGAGGAACTCTTCCGGTCTGAGAAAAAGACAGGCGTAATGGTGGAACACAAACTTGAGCGAGTTGCGAGACTAGCCGACCGTATGATAGTCCTTGACCAAGGGAGAGTAGTCCTTGAAGGATCGCCAAGAGAGGTTATGCAATCTGTAGACGAGCTTTTGCGACTTGGACTTAAGGTCCCTCAGGTTACACAGCTGGCTCATCGCCTTCGCATGAAAGGTGTCAACATTCAGAGTCTACCAACGCAAGTGGAAGAGGGTGTTGAAATTCTCTCGAAATTGTTTGATCAAGGAAGATTAAGGGTATCCAAGCAGGAAGCTGAACGGAAGGACAATTCTGGAGCAAGAACTCAACCTGAAAAGGAGGTTCTGGTAGATTGCCAAGATATCTGGTATAAATATCCCGATGGGACTGAAGCGCTCAAGGGTGTAAATCTCAAAGTGTACAAAGGCGACTTCCTCGGCCTAATAGGAAAGAACGGGTCAGGGAAAACAACTCTGGCAAAGATCATAAAAGGCATATACACCTCCAGCCGAGGCAGAGTGCTGATTTCCGGAGAGGACCTCACTGAGAAGACTGGGATCGAACGCGCAAAGACCGTTGGATATGTCTTCCAGAACCCAGACGACCAAATTTTTTGCAGAACCGTCCGAGATGAGATTGCCTTCGGCCTAAAGTACATGAAGTTGCCAAAGCCTGAGGTAGAGAGACTAGTCAACAAGGCCGCCAGTACAATGGAGCTTGAGGAATATTTAGGCTCCAACCCCTTCAATCTAAGTCAGGGACTCAGACAACGAGTGGCAATAGCATCAATGCTAGTCTTTGAACCCGAAGTATTCATAATCGATGAGCCAACAACGGGTCAAGATTTTGCACGTGCAAAGATCATAATGGATGTCACCGAGGCTTTACACCGGGCTGGCATCACAATATTGATAGTAACACACGACATGGAGCTTATCGCTGAGTATGCCAATAGGTTGGCAGTCATGAAGGGGGGAAGCATACTTCTGGAAGGTTCCACCAAGGAAGTTTTCTCGAAGCCAGAGATTCTAGTAGAATCTTCTCTGAAGCCCCCACAAATAACAATCCTAGGACAGGCTCTCACAAAATACGGAACTCCCCCTGATGTTCTCACTATCGACGAAATGGAGAAGACGCTGACAATCAGCCAAGGCAGCTGATCTAAAGTACAATATGGTCTAGGTGAAAAGTAAAATGTCATCTTTCGGATGGTTAAAAGAAGAATTCGGACTCTACAGAGAACGTGACACAATAATACATAACCTCGATCCTCGAGTCAAATTCATGTGGCTAATGGTAGTAGGTATAGTCATCATAATCTTCAAAGACCCAATCTGGATGCTCCTATTCTCGATTCCAGCCTTCGGCCTAGTCAGCAGAATGGCAAAGCTAACCTGGAAAGACTACAGGCCGCTAGTCTTTCCAGTATTCTCAATATGCCTCATTTCGTTCTTGGTCAATCAATGGCTTTTCTTTGGCCATGAGCACTTCCTCTTCTACATGATTCCAAACTTAGGGATCATAGGTCCTGCTATCCCGATCAGTCTAGAGTCTCTAATGCATGCTTCATCCATAGTGGCTAGGATCCCACTTCTAATGGGTCCTGTCAGAGTATTCATAGGAACCACTTCTGTAAAGGACTTGGCGAACGGATTCACAAAAATGAAAATCCCTCCAGAGATAACAATGTCAATATCGATCGCGATGGGTTACCTTCCAGTATTGCTTGCACAACTCCGCTCAGTCATGGAGTCTCAAATGGCCAGAGGCTACTCATTCGAATCTGGAACAAAAAACCCTATCAGAGCCTTGCGGCAGTTTACGCCCCTTATGATTCCTCTCGTTACTCGATCCATAATTCGTGCCGAGTTTCTCGCGGCAGCCATGGTCTGCAGAGGATTCGAGTATGATCCACAACACCGAACATACCTTAAAGAAGTCAAGCTGAACAGAACCGACAAGATCGCCTTGGCCCTTATCACTTCAGCTCTGGTAATATCAATAATCGCTACGGTAATGGGATGGGCGAGGTACCAAGCCTTCACGTTACCACTTGCCAAGAGAATACTCGGAATAGTGTAGTCATATACGGCTTAATGTGAGCCCTCCGATCCTCGTTTTGTTCATCTTTCTTAGGATACTTTATGGCTCACTTGCGGCACCTACGGCAAGTAATATAACTGGATAGCCAGCTATCTTCTGGCCAAATCAGGTGACGAACTTTGAAGCCGGTCCTAGAATTCTTGAGTACCGATGAGGTCTACGAGATACATCAAGCGTCCCTTGAGATCCTTGAACGTGTAGGAATGAAATTCGAGAACGTTGAGGCACAGCAAATTCTCAGAAACGCTGGAATCGATGTTGATTCGAAAGGCGTTGCCAGATTCCATTCAGATACTGTTGAGGAGTATGTTAAGAAGGCTCCAAGATCTGTAGTATTAAGAGGAAGGGACCCCAAGAAAGACGTTTTTCTGAGAAATGGCCGAGTAACCTTTGCCTCCGGTACAGGTATGTATGTTATCGAAGGTAACAAGGCGAGAAAATCAACCTACCAAGACTGCTGTAATTGGGCAAGGTTGACAGATGCCATGAAGAACCTCGACTTCTCATGCGAGATACATTCAACAGATATGCCTTCTGAGTTGACTGACAGATACAACTTCAAAGCTATGGCTATGAACACAACAAAACCATTCGTAGGAAGCTCACTCTCAAAAGCTGGGATATTTGATGAGATTGAGATGGCTTCTGCTATAGTTGGCGGGAAGGAGGAACTGAGAAAGAGACCAATCTGGTGGGCTGGCTATGCTGCAATTAGCCCTCTAACCTGGAGCGAGAACGCCTGTACAGTCTTCAAGGAGACTGCACCCTACAACATACCCGCATTTGTTGAAGGTGAGTCAGTCATAGGCGGTACTTCCGCAGTTACCGTAGCATCCACCCTAGCACAAACCAACGCTGAGGCATTAAGCGGCATCGTCTTTAATCAGATCATCAAGAAGGGACGGCCTTGCATTCTCAATCTGGGCTTTACTCATCCAATGGACATGAAGACCTGCCTAGCCCTGCATGGCAATGTTGTCGCTGGAATTGTGGCTGCCGCAGGTGCTCAACTGGCAAGATTTTATGGATTGCCTTCAGCAGCATGGATGGCAACAGACTCCAAAACTCCAGACGCTCAATGCGGCTACGAGAAAGCTTTGACAGGGCTAATTCCAGCACTTGGACGAACAAGCCTCGTCTTTGGTATGGGACAGGCGGAATTCACATTCGCCGTAGACTTCGCAAAACTCATCATAGATGATGAAATCGTGACCCAAATAAGACGTACCCTTGACGGCGTAGAGGTTACCGACGAAACACTGTGCTTGGAGGCGATTGAACGTGTAGGCATCGGAGGCAACTTCCTCTCACCAAAAGCCTGTGAGACCTTCAAGTTCATTCCCAAAGAAACCACAGAACTTACGATTGGAGACAGAAATACCAGAGAGAAATGGCTGGAAGCTGGAGGAAAAGACATAGGTAAACGCGCGGAAGAAAAAGCGAAAGAGATTCTTGCAACGCATGAACCTGAGCCCTTAGATCCAGATATAGTGAAGAAGTTAGATGCTATAATAGAAAATGCTAAAAGAAATCTTGGAAGGAAGGCATAAGAGGAATAGGTGAAAAATAGTGTCCACTATTGACACGAATCTTGAGAAACTATCAAAGTCAGTCATGGATGGAGACATAGACACAGTGAAGTTTCTAGTCAAAGAATCGCTGAAGAACGGCGTGAACCCTCTTGAGATCGTGGATAAGGGACTGGCGAAAGGCATACGGACTGTAGGCGAAAGATACGGCAAAGGAGAGATATTCCTCACAGAGCTTCTCATGGGTGCCGAGGCAATGAAAGTCGGAATGGAGATCATTAGTCCCGAAATCAAGAAGCAAAAAAAAGAATTGAAAAAAGTAGGCTCAATCATTATTGGGACTGTAGCTGGCGACATTCATGACTTGGGCAAGAATATCGTAGCTGCCTTGTTCTCAGCGCACGGATTTGACGTAGTAGATCTCGGAGTTGATGTCCCTGACCAGAAATTCATTGACAAAGTCAAGGAGATTAAACCCAACATTTTAGGCCTCTCAGCCCTGATGACTTCAACAATACCAAAACAACGCGAACTAATCAACCTACTGAAATCATCTGGCCTCAGAGACAAAGTGAAGGTTATGATAGGTGGAGCAGCGGTTAACGAAGACTATGCCCGCGATATTGGAGCTGACGGCTACGCTGAGAACGCGAATGACGCCGTAGTAAAGGCTAAGACACTGGTTGTGAGCCCCTAAGCTCAACCTATTCTTGTTCTCTCTGTTTTCGAGAAGGGGCCCTCTAGACTCCAGAAACTTACTCAATATTAACTAGGCTAATGCCCTGGGCCAACGGAGTCTCCCCTTCGAGTTGCTTAGCTGTTAGAGTTACAGTTTCCACACCGGTTCCTTTGATCAAGATCTCAGCGACACCTCGCTCAAGACGAATGCTGAGTCGCTGGGACCACACTACTCCAGATTCACCTTTCAAACCAATTGAAGAGTTCTCTAGCGACAGAATTGTAAACTCGATAAGATCCTGCCTTGTCTTCATAACCTCTCCGTTATTATTGACCGCTTGAATCTTCAAAGAAGCCACTTGATCTTTGGACAGCTGGGACGGAACCACTATTACCAATCTGTTTGGTTGGGAAACTGTAGGCTTCATTTGAGAATAATATAGCATCATTCCAAAGATCGAGAGCAAGATTAGTGCTGCTAATGTTACCTTGGCTGTTTCCAAGTCAAACCGGATTGCGTTAGCCCCCTCCCACTATGGACCGTAAATCAGGTTGGATCTTCTAGTTTGAAGCTTGTATGACATAGGGCATCAGAGATTCCAGACTGTCCACATCTTCAAGGATAGTCTGTAACACCTCCAGCCCTTTACCGCCTAGGGATCCAAGCTTGCTATCAAGGTACTGTATGTATTCCAAGAGATTGATCTTGAATCGTGAGTGTGCAGTCTGAATTTCTTGAATGACATTCATATCACGACTTGCCTTCATCCTCTCAATAGCCTCCAAAGTCGAGAGAGCAAACTCATGCAGTTCCGAAATTGAGTCAGGAATATGTGTATCTCCTGTTGGGTCAGCCTCAATGATATCAGAGACAACCTTCTTCTCAAGACTAATTTCGTCTTCCAAACTACGGAAGATGTCTATTTGGAATTTCATTTCCTTCTGAATGTTCAAAACGTACTGTAACCACAGGCTTCTGTTTTCACTAACAATTTCTGATTGATCAGTCAAAGCCTTTACAATTTCTTTTAGTTTATCAAGCGTCTCGGGCTTGCCCTTTCTGGCTCCAGATGTGTCTTTCTGCTGCAATTGCATAACCACAAACACCTAGTAACACAAGTTTATTTCAACTTTGTCGAGAGGCTTCGAATGCAGTGGCACCTGTCTTCGATACTGGTTGTTCAAAAACTCTAAATGTAGAAGCAGAACTACGGATGAGAATGATATTAGTTGCCACCCATAGAGTACCTTTCCAGATCTCCAGGGCTGGGGTTGCCAAATGGCCCATATGATTTCCGTAAGGAAATAGTCGAAAGCACAGTACTGTCAAGAAGAGCTGGCAACTACTCAATAGGATACACCCCTCCTATGGGAGCAGGATTTGTTCCGAAGATTGTGGGGGGCTCAGATGAGGACCTACAACAAGAACTTTTACAACAACTTGACATAGCGGCAAGAAGGGGTTACGACAAATTTGTTTTCAAATACGTGAATTCTCCTGAGGAACGATTCGAACACGAGTGTCTTAACTATCACAGTTTCCAGCAACAACTAGACAATAAACAGCATCCACAACCTCCTGCCGGAACCAAGCTCAGTTGTCCAGACAGGGTATGTGAGTTGTTCTTTCAACACACTAATGATAAGTAAGAGACAACTTTGGTCAAATCAACAGAATCATTTGGGTGCAAAATTTGACTCCAAGAGAGAGATGGATGATAGCTGTCGACCATAGAGAGCCAGACAGGGTTCCAGTAGCATTCTTACGCTCTACGTATGATGCTACAAGATTGAATCTTGATGTGAAGGAGTATCTCCTGGATCCCAAGACAAAACTAAACACCCAAATAGAATTGCACAAGCGCTTTCCTGATTGCGCCTTCATACCAAGTATATATCCCGACTTTGGAATGATAATAGAACCTTCAGCACTCGGCGCTGAAGTCAAGCTCTACAGCAACCAGCCTCCAAAGTGTCTTCCTTTCATCAAAACACTGGAACAAATTGACAGTCTTGAAGTTCCTGACCCTCAGCACGACGGATTTATGCCCAAGGCTCTGGACGCTTACAAGTACATGCTTGCAAACACACCGAAAGGATACAATGTTGATCTTCCTTTCGTCATGGGACCACTCTGCTTGGCTACTGAATTGAGAGGACTAGGAGAAACTTTCTCAGACATGTTCAAGAATCCTTCTTCAGTACACAAGCTTTTGGAGATCTGCACTAAGACAGTAATTGAATACATAAAAGCCATGGAGCAGATTTCAGGGGGGGCCGAACATTTACTGCTTGCAGATGATATTGCAGGTCTGGTCTCAGCCAAGTTTGCATATGAATTCGGCTTCAAATACATGAAAAGAATCTACGATACCTTCCCTGGCAAGATAAGGATCTACCACAACGACGCAAAGACCATGCACCTACTCGAGTATATACGAGATCTAGGAGTTCAACTCTTCAACTTCAGTTTCCAGAATGATCTTAAAGAAACAAAAGAAAGGATTGGAGACAAAGTCTGCCTGTGGGGTAATCTTGAGCCTATAGGTATTTTCCGAACAGGTAAACCCGAAGACATTGTAGAGATCTGTAGACGGCAAATCGAGACGGCAGCACCCGGGGGAGGATATGTCCTTTCCACTGGCGCCGCGGTATATGGACCTGATAGTAGTATTGATGCAGTAGCGCAGGCAGCCAAGAAATATGGCATTTACCCTATCCGCAGAGCTTCATGACACATGCTGAATTCCTCTAGCCTAGCAGACTCCGCCCTTTCCCACTTTCTGTGTCGACCTCAACTCTATTCCAGTCTAGCGCATGCGTTCAGGTGAACTCAGCGCTTTGCCTGAATGCTTATACTCACCACCGAATCCGCAATTCCTTTCACTTTCTCAGCCGTCAATCTTAGATTCTTCATGATCGTCTTTGCAGTTGGATCATTAGCCATCAACTCGATCGGAAAGGATGTTTCATTTATGACCTTCACATTTTGAAATCCAGCTTTCTCAATCATAGCGATGTACTTATCTTTCATAATCGCCCCCGAAAGGCATCCAATATATGCTTCAATGCTTTTCCTTATGTAGTCAGGCAGCTCCCTCAATAGCACGATATCCGAGATCATTAGTCTTCCGCCGAGCGTGAGCACCCTGAAGGACTCTCTGAAGACTCTTTCTTTGTCAGGTGAGAGATTGATCACGCAATTCGAAATTATTACATCAACTGAAGCATCAGCGAGAGGCAGATTTTCAATCTCTCCAAGTCGGAACTCTACGTTCCTGTAGTTTCCTTTCTTTGCGTTTTCTTTAGCTTTTTTAATCATTTCAGGTGTCATGTCTACGCCGATGACTCTGCCTTTGTCACCTACCTTTTGTGCTGCGAGGAAGGAATCGAAACCTGCTCCCGAGCCAAGATCAAGAACTGTTTCTCCCTCTTTTAGGGAAGCGAGAGCGACGGGGTTACCGCAACCGAGACCTAGGTTTGCTCCTTCAGGTGCATTTTTGAGTTCTTCTTCTGTGTATCCTATCTTCCTACTAATGTCCTGAGTTACGTCAACGCCTCCGCAACATGAGTTTACAGAACCGCAGCAGGAGCTCCCCTGTTCAGCTATCTTGGCGTAGCCTTCTCGAACAACTTTTTTTATTCTCTTACTTTTCATCGCTAACTACTCTGAGGTCGTTTTCCAAATCATCTTGTGGTAGCATATTCCATTGTATTAGCCTGCCTATTCTCATTATAGTTCACTCTCGATCCTCGGTTCTACTATAACCTGACTCTTGACAGAGTTCGCAATCAAGCTATATTTGCGAGCCCACTCCAATGCTTTTCCAACACGCTTGACTGAGTCTACCTTAACCTTGATTATGGGTCTGAGCAGTATTTTTTCGAATGTAGAAGTTCGGTCCAAGAATTCAATCACATGACCTTGCGCTTCACATTCATATGAGACTAGTTGAATTTTCAGACGTTCAGTTGCCCAGACAAACATCAAATGAAAGCACATGTTTAGCGACGCAACGAAGGAATCCTCAGGGGTCATAACGCCTGCACGTCCTTGCAGAGCAGGGGGTGCCGAGAAACTCATCCGTGGTCCGTTGCCGCATATCAACTCACCATCGTGGCCTCCCGTCCAAACAACTTTGGTTGTGTACACGGACATTTCGTTGACCTCATTGTTCAATAATATTATCGACTTCCTGTGCAATCTTTCCAGCAATTTTCCCAGCAACCGTAAGCGTTTTGTCATCTAGTTTTCGGCGGGAGCGCAGTTTTGAGCGGCTGCAATTCCTTATCAGGTCGGTTATGACTATTGATGATGCTGTTTTTCCACTGTAGCAGTTGTATCCCATCGCGATCGATGAAAGTAACTCTCTTCGGTTTCAGGTTTCGATTCTGTGCTAGGACATCAATGACTCTGAAGCTGGCTGCTAGGTCTCCGCCTGCAAACTTAACATTCTTCTCGGCGCATTGAAGCGGACAACCATCTATTGTAATACACTTATTGCTCCGAACAAGCTGAAGGGCATCTATGTCTCCACTTACTAGAAGAGCGAGACAGATAGTCTCTGTAATCCCCTTTCTGATATTCTCGACCAGCTCATAGGTTGCTTCTCTGCTGACGCTGCCAAGAGCTTTGCCCATTCCACTGCATGGGATCACAATTACTTTCTTCTGCGCAGTCACTTTAATTTCATCTGGACCCCAATTTTCCGTGCTCAGTCTCCAGCTTCTTGAGCATTAGTTGGAAGTAGTCTTCAGACCTCATCAGAGTCTTCAAGTCAGTCTCCAAGTTTATGGGTTTGAGGATGACTAGCCAGCCTTCGCCATAGGGATCTGAATTTATCAGCTCGGGTTTCTCAAGGATCATTGGATTTATTTCCTCAACCTGTCCTGATATTGGGGAAGGCAGTGAAAATGCCGCCTTCACAGTCTCCAAAACTCCGATTTCTTTCTGTCTCTTGATTATCGAGCCGTGTTTTGCAGGCTCAATAAACGCTACATCCCCCCCTATTCTTTGTAGGTAATCGGATACCCCGATCCTAACCCGAGCTCCCTCTAAACTAGCCCACAGCCCATCCTCGGTATAATAATAACCCTTGCGGACTCGAAGCTCGAATTTGTCGAACATCGTTTGGAGATACTCGCTCAAATACCACCCCCCTCTATCACACTCTTAACTCCCCGGTTTAGCGGGCTATGTAGAAAGTGCCTTTCTTCGACCATCGAGAGTAACTGCACCATGTCATTCACCTAGTTCTCAATAGGTTGCCTTAGATCTTTCGTGTATCTCGAGCATCATTTGCTACGGATACCTTGAGCCTACCTGACGTTAACCTGTTATGTGATGCTGGCTTCTTGATTCGTTCATGCCTTAATCGTGGATCAGCAGACTCCGCCCTTTCCGACTTTCTGTGTTGGTGCTAATCCTATTCCAATCTTCTTGAGTTGGTTTCTTCTTCGAAGAGCAATCCACACTAAAGTGAGCATCACCGGAATCTCAATTAGCGGTCCTACTACCGTGGAGACTGCAACCATCGGCATCGACCCAAAAGCGGTTAAGGCTATTGCTATAGCCAATTCAAAGTTTCTACCTGTGCAGTGAAAACCCATTGTAGTGGAGTCTTCGTAATTGTAGCCCATGTGCCTGGTGGTGAAATATACAAGGTTGTACAGGAAGAAGAAAAACAGTATAACAGGTACAGCCATCTGCCAGATTAGGTTTGGATTATCTATTATAACTCCGCCTTTTAGAGAAAACATCACAATCATGGTAAAAAGCAGTGCAACCAGCTGTACCGCATTATAGTAGGGTATCAGTTCTCTGTTCAACCATTCTTCAGATTTGCGCTTTATCACCTCTCTCCGAGTTATGACGCCGAAGAGCAGGGGTAAACCCAAGTATAGCAGGACACTTTGACCGATCAAGACTATATCAATCGCGATGTATGTGCCCACTAGTAATGCAATGTAGAGCGGGGTTGTGATGACTTGAATAATGGAGTTCCAAGCCATAAGCACTATTCCAAGCGGACCATTTCCTTTGGCAAGGTCAGTCCATACTAAGACCATAGCTATACATGGAGCAACCCCAAGCAGGATTAATCCTGTCCATAAATACCTTGCAACTTCAGGTGTTATTAGACCAAAATAGGGAAGAACATTTTCAAAGAAAACGTATCCTAATGCGTAAAGCAAGAAAGGATTAACGGCGTAATTGAAGAATGCAATAACCCCAACCTGTCTCTTGCTCTTAATGGCCTCCTTAAGTTCCTCCAGCTCTATCTTAGTCATCGCTGGATAAATCATCAAGAACAAACCAATTGGAATGCCGATCTCAAGGTGTTTACTGAACTCAGGAAGATACTTGCCTAGAGAAAGGCCAATAACAATACAGATTACTATCCACAGAGCCAGAAGCTTCTCAATCCATCCTAGTTTAGTCTCTTTTTCCATTGTCATCCACCCTCAGAGCGACTATACACGTTAGCCCTTTGTCCTTTCAGGTCAGTAACTCTGCCTCGCAACCTCTGAGCCCTTTGACAGCAGAATCCCAACTTTTGGGTCGGCTAGCCTGTAGAACACCCACTTCCCTTCACGGCGTGAAGATATCAAGCCAGCTCTCTCCAAGATTCCTAGATGGTGAGAGGTGGTTGGCTGCGTCAATTCTAGTGCAGCCATTACCTCGCAGGAACAAACTTCTTCTTTGGCTATGACTGTAAGGATCTTTAGACGTATTCTGTCTCCGAGCCCCGAAAAAACGTTCTCCATACGCATCAGTGTCGACTCATCCAAATTCTTTAAGATCCGTCTAAGTTGTGATATTCGTTCCGCTGTTCTGCATTGACCTCGTAGACCGGATTCTACAAGCCGCTTTAGTCTGTCTTGTGCTATCGTTACGCTCATCTGCTACCAGTGAGGGTTCATATTAATGTTCTTAAATATATAGTTTCGGTGGCGTAACAGGATCACAACCTTGCATTGGTACAGCTGGTTCTGGGTTAGCACAAGGCAGTGCGCAAAGTGGCATCAATAAGATTGCGCGTACGGAAGAAAGGCTTGAGTAAAACTCAGGCATTTGCAGATTTCAATCAAAAACTAAGCATCGACGAAGATACTATTCAGCAAGCTAGCAGCATCCTGTTCTTCATCTCAATGGTGCTTATTTCCACAGCATTTCCACAGACATTTCCCTAATCTATTTCTCTGACTTCATTCTTGTTTTCGGCCTTTCCTTTTGGAAACAACAAATCAAGAAACATTTTGCCTTCTTGACGTCGCTTCTCCAGCTCAATTTCCTCTTTACGTCTAAGAGCGGCGCTCGCCATTATCTTTTCCAGCTGCTCAGATTCTTCCTTAGGATAATTGGCCCATGGCCTCTCTACCCTCCAAGTTATCTTTTGACATATGGGCGGTTCAGGATAGGCTCCAAGATCGTGTACAGTGAAGTTGAGAACCGGTGTGGGTTTTTCCTGTATGCAGGCGTTAACTACTTTCTTGATCGTCTCAGGGTCGATCCTAAGCTTTCTGTCATCCTCAACTAGTAGGCTTAATAGTTGAATCTGATTGCGGAACCTTTCAATGGTTTCAAGTGAAATATTATAGAGATACGGTGTCAGAGATGACGCCCCTATGATCTGCCTTTTGTCGTCAACACCATTTTTCATAAATGATTCAAATGTCTGTCCAGGGTGGTGGCCTGCCGATTCAACACCGCACAGAACCAAATATCTAATATTAGGGTTAGCGACCACATTACAAATTATCTTTTCTATCCCTACATTTTCTGTTTGGAGAAAACCCGCCAACGCTGCACCCGTTTCAATAGCGATCTTAGACAGATCCTTCAGAAAGCTAGGTGTCTTGTCGTAGTCTGTGTGAAGGAGAATCATTACTGCGACAGGCGAGTAGTCGTTTCCTCTTAGATAGCTGCCATCCTCTGGGGGGTAGGAGTCAGGAGGTTTGACTTTAGGAATCTTGTTCATATCACTTAACCTTTAAGTCCATTTCCAGATCTTAACGTAGCCCTTTCTTTTCTCTTGGAAGACTTCATTTCCCCTTACTGCCTCCCTTGTGCCTCCTTGCAACTCCAATTTTCTTTGAATGAACATTACTTCTCAGATTCTTTCTTAGAGCCAGTATGGCCCCACCGGCGATCGCTGTTACCATGAGAATTACCGCCATTATCGGCAAAACAGGATTCTGTTCAGGCTTTTTCTGTGGAGTCTGTGTAGAGGTCCTGTCGGGGGCTGTCGGTATTGTTCCAGCGGAACTGTTAGGCGAGTGCGTATAAGTTTGGGTTTCTATGGGTGACGGAGTTTGTGAAGATGTTGGGGTTGGAGTAGGAGTTATTTCTCTATGCCAGTCGACATTTACGAGCAGTTTAGGTTTCAGACGTTGGGGCTGGTTGCCCTCTCTAGGATAGAATGAAGCAACCTGATCCGATGCGTTCATTTCATGTTTAATCTTTATCATGGTGCCATAGTTTCTCGCAGCCTTTGAGTGCCAGATCTTCAGATCATTCGTTATGTCCCAGCAGACCCAAGTTTCTTTTGGAGTTGGGTTGATCGTGACGGTCGCTGTTGACGCGCCTGCGGAAAACGGCTGAGTCCTCCAAATCGTTTGGTATTGATCCCAATCTGACAGGACTCTGTAGGCCTCGAACTCTTGGCTGCTCTTGGGTGGGTCGTACATGTAAAGGCACATGTTGGCTGAAAGTATCTTGGCGTCTGTTGGAATTGAGGTTATGTTGAACTTGATGTAAATTCTTGAGGAGCCGTGGAGTTTGTAGGAATCGTACTCAACATACATGTTTCCTGCAAAGATAGCCCAAAGGTATCCATGGGGATCTTCGGAATACTGTGTGTGTAGGTACATGCTGTTAACATAGGTGTCACCGACCGATGGTTGAATTATCAGAGTTGACTCGACTGCCCCACCGCTGTCCAACGGAGTTTGCCTCAGGATAAGCGCTAAGACGAGCAGGCCCAAAATGTGCCGTTTTATCCTCACTGAAACAGCCATCCCATGGTTGCATGTGTGCTCTTAGAGATATCGAAGTCGATTTCTTACATCACTAGACGACGGATAAGGCGATGCCGAGTATGTACAACCCCGCAGAAACGAGGATTATGCCTGTTATACGATTTATCCAGTTAGAATATCGATTCAACTGATTTAACATAGTCTGCTTGGTCTTTAACGTTGCAACTGTTACCGCGATGGTGATGACTCCCATTCCAAGACCATACGCTGCGAGTGTTAATATTCCGTTTTGAAGACCACTTATGAAGGAATAAAGAATTATCGAGAAGAATACTGGAGCTGAACACCCTGAAATGACTAAGCCGAAACCGATACCGAACAAGTAGAGTCCCAAAACTCCTTTCTTAACCTGTATCTTTGGAGAGTAAGATGGCAAACTGAGATCAACCATTTGCAGTAAACCCAAGAGTATTATCATAAATCCCACAGCAAGCTGAAGCCAAGGGATGAACTTGATGAGAATGCTTCCCACGAACGATAACAACGTTCCTAGAATGGCAAGGGCGGTGATGAGTCCTGATGTGAATATTGATCCTACTAGGATTCCATGGCTGAGCGATTTTGATTCAACCAAATATGCGATATATCCTGGTATGAGAGCGAAGGAACAGGGGTGACAGAGGGACGAAACTCCTGCCAAGAAAGCAAAAGTGAAGTTGACTAACAGATTATCAATGACCAATATCAAACTTCACCTAAAATAGTCCTTATCTCGTGGACTATAGTGGGTGCCTCAGCTACGCCCTCATGTCTGAAGCGTACATAGCCATCTCCATCTATCATTATGACGGTAGGAATCATTGTAAGTCGATACTTGAATTGAGCCCCCTCTACATCTATCGCAATCCTCCATTTTACATTGTAAGATTCAGCGAAAGATTGTAATAGTTGGTCCATCCCCTTCCCGCCCTGCACCGAGATAGATAGAATCTCTACTTTATCGCTGTAAGCAGAGTGAACCTTGACAAGTTCAACAACTTGTTGCTTGCATGGTTTACATGTTGCACCCATAAAGTCCAGAATAACGATCTTCCCTTTGAAATCACCGAGTGTAAATCTCTTACCGTTAATGTCTGTAAGAGTAAAATCTTGAGCCAAAGGATAGCGCATATCACTCTTGGTCATATTACTCTGCGGCGTCTCTACGATCTTACTTTGACTCATAGGGTTGTATACCACTACAATCAAGAGTGCAAGAAAAACAGTCAACGCTCCGATTGTCATCAGAGCATTTTTCGAGTTATTCGTTTTCTTTTTTGATATTTGTGCGCGTAGTCTCTTACCCATAATTCATTATCACTCATTTTGTCTTGATGCGGCTAAGCGATTTCTCTGATCATCTTTGCTATTTCACTAGGGCTTGGGATTCTACCCGCAACTCTCACTTGACCATTAATAGCAACTGCTGGAGAAGGTATGAAGCCGTACCTTGACACGACATCTTTCGACGCGATATTCAGTTTCTTGAGCGTGACTTCTAGCCCTTCAGCCTTCAATAAGGAGATTGCCTGTTCAGTATTCTTCTGTGTAGTTGCACATCTCTTGCAGGGAGGATCAACTCCAATAACCTCAATGTCTATTTTTCCACTCACGAATCTATCACCCTTTGTCTGCTAAGATAACCCGTCAATATGTTTGCGATATTTCTGCGAGTCCATCAAACCCTCAGTTTGTTTCAGATTACCTATTCTAAGTTTGACAATCCAGCCTTTTCCATACGGGTCTGATCCAATCAACGTTGGATCATCCTTCAGTTTCTCGTTGACTTCCAGTACTTCCCCACTGAGCGGAGAAGATACTTCTGTGACGGTTTTTTCAGTCTCGATTGTTGCCATGCTTTCTGCTTGATTGACTCTTTTTCCCACATTGGGCAGTTCGATATGTAATACGGATCGATATCCGACTGCCTTTGTGTCCTCAAAGGCGTAGTCTGTGAGCCCTACAATGACAATTTTCTCATTCATTATCTTCGCCCACATATGATTGGAAGTATACAGCAGATCTTTAGGAAGCGAATACTTCTTCGTCATCGATCGTTTCTCTACTCGCTAACGATATCCTCTTTGCACTCTAACTATGACGTTTCTGCTCAGAGATTCGATAAGGCTGGAGTCGGCGACATCAATTAATTTATAGATCTTTGGAGAGGTAGCTGAGTAGAGCATCTTATTGCCTTCTTTACGTCTCTTCAAGATGCCGCAGTCGATCAAGACTTTAAGATGTCTAGAAACCGTTGGTTGCGTAAAGCCTACGGTTGGAATAATCTCGCAAGCGCATTTCTCGTCATCTCTCAGAAATTCCAGTATCTTCAGTCTGCTAGGATCGCCTAGTGCTTTGAATACAATTGATCTGAAGTTATTGATGCTTATTTCATCCATGAACATGCCCCCTGTAGCAGTCCAGTAACATAGCTATAGGACTATATATGAATGCTTAAATAGTCTTATTTCTTTTTTTTCTAAAGGGGTCCACCAGTTGAGTGCGGACAAAGTAATTAGCATTCAAGAAGTGAGAATTATTCTTGCAATTATGCTCGCTCTGGCATTCTTAGCTCCGACAACCTATACGCTTGCACAAGAACCTGCCTCCAGTTATGCTGGTCTCATGCCAACTAAATTACAGAGGACTCTTGATGCATGGGGAAAAGGCCCTTTCTGTGCGGGCTGTCATAATATGCGGTACCCACTGCCCCCTGAAGGGCCCCTTCCTCAACCAGTGAATGCGTTTGAAGCAACCGAGATGGAACCTGGATTGAAACGACTTACGAACGATCCGGGTGCAGATGTTGGAGCAGTCTACAGTTCCAAAGAGGACAAGATAGTCTGGGCTACAGACAGCGTTGGTAATTGGACCATTTGGATAATGAATGGTGATGGAAGCAACAAGAAACAACTTACCTCTAATAATGTGATTAGTGGGTGGCCTTCATGGAGTCCAGATAGCCAAGAAATAGCGTACTGGTCGTTTAATCCGTCGTCAAAAACCTCTGATATCTGGAAGATGAAAAGTGACGGCAGCTCCAAAATGAAACTCACGACAGATGGAACATACAAGGGATCGCCTATGTGGAGCCCGAGAGGAGACAGAATAGCCTACACAGCAAACCAGACAGGAAACATGGAAGTATACGTCATAAACACCGACGGTGGAGGACAGAAGCAACTAACCACAGGACACAATCCTGGCTATTCGCTTGAGACCCGCACCACATGGAATCCCGACGGGGTGAGATTATACTATCAAGCGTTGACCTTTCCATTTCCGCCCTACACCGTCACGACCATTAGTGGAGATGTAGCCTTCGTTGAAATATTCATGGTAAACGTTGACACTGGCAAAGCGAGTAATCTTACGCCCAAGCTTCACGAGAACGTTCGTAGCGTGAGTTCCGACGGTGAGAAGATGGCGTGCATCTCATTGCGGTCACCAAACTACGGTCTCTGGATCATGAATACTGACGGATCCAACCAAACCCGTCTCACATGGGATGGCGCAGGTGACAGAGCTCCCAAGTTAAGCCCCGACGGCAAGAAGATAGCTTACTGGTCCTTAGCGTATGGAAACCAACCCGACATATGGATGATTAATGCCGACGGCACTAACAAGACGAGGTTGACCACAAGTCCATATCAGGATGTCTATCCATCTTGGAGCCCTGACGGGAAGAAGGTAATATTTGAATCAGACAGGGCCGGCAGCTTTGACATATGGCAGCTCTCGCTCCAACAACTAGTAACAGTGGAGGTATCATTCGAAGATTGTCCAGCCCCCGGGAGTGCTAGCAAAGCACTTCTGACTGTCAGATCCTCAGGAGATGGAAATAGGCAAGTGCAACTGGACAGGGTTGGATTACATTTTGACTGGAATAACGAAAGCAAATACACTGAGAATAGGAGTTCCCTTCCAAAGACTCTTTCTGGCCCCAACGATGTGTATCAGCTCTACGTTGGTTTATCAGTTCCAAAAGAGGCCAAGTTTGGATATCACTTCTATGATGTCAGAGTTGAGTACACGGAAATGAAGGGGGGAGTGATGGGAACAACTAGAACCTATGAACACTCCTCTGGAGACTTGGAGGTTGGAACCTTAGCAAGGAGACAATGTGGAGAACTGTACAAAGATCTTGGCACCGAGTTGGAACGACGCCACGAGGCGGAGATAAACCGATCAATATCGATTGGTAAGACTACATCCGAAGTGGTTTTGCCTCTTAAGGGCTACTTTGATTACCTTCTTAGACCGGAAGCCGAGTCTTTTGTGAGAGCTAATAATGAGTTCGATGCGGCAGAGTCATTACTGCGCCAAGGGGACTATGAAGCAGCATTGCCCCACTTTCTGACGGTAAGAACTATTCTGACTGAACATCAGCCAGCGACAACAGCGGAGCAGTCTTCTTCTCTCTCACTGATTTTACTAACATCACTTCCACTTGCCGTTGTGATAGTCGTATCTTTCCTAGTGCTGCGTTCAAGGATCGAGAGGGGCAGCACGCGCAATGATGGTTAAGCGCACGCTATTCCTTCATGGCGATTCAGATGAAGAAGAAAGTTCTATTCATTTGTACGCATAATTCGGCTCGTTCTCAGATGGCAGAAGGATTGATGAATGCGCTTTATGGGAGTGAATATGAAGGTTAGCGTGCGCGATAGAGAGGAAGCTATTAGGGCGCTTCTAGCTGGTCTGATGTTATTAGTGCTATTTGGTCTGGTTACATATTATGCATTAATGAACCCTGGACCGCGTATTGAAGCCTCCAAACTTGTCTTGTTGGGCCCGTCCGAGTATTCGCGGGACGTAGTAGCGGAACTGACTATCAAAGCTGTGGACAATGAGGGTATTGTGGATTCAAGCAGAAGTGATCTTATTAGAGTCTCACTTGACCCTAGTAGCCACGCTCAACTCGGATTCTCTGACCAATCAGGAACTACATGGTCCAGTTCATTGACTATAAGACTTGAGGCAGGACAACGCAAAGTAACATTCCTAGATAGGCAAGATGAGAAGGTTCGCGTAGCGGTTGAATGGTTGGAGGGAAAATCACCACTAAAGCCTGCTGTGATAGAACTGTATAGTGGATGGCGAGGATTCTGAATCTACGCATTAAACTGGACCGTGGAGAAACAGCTAAAGTTGCCACTGCAGCTGCTATTTTGGTATTGATCGTAGTCGTCAGCTCGTACCAGATCCTGACCGAGAGACAACCTCGACCGGCCAAATTGGTAGTAGTCGTTCCATCTCGCCTCTATGTCGATCAGGAAGTACCGCTTAAGGTCTCGATTGTCAATTACAAAGGAGAATACATAGGAGGTAGAAATGACCTCGTTGAAGTCTCTATCGTGACTGAAGGGAGGGGTGTGATTGGTGTTAGGAACGATTCCAAGATTCTATGGTCCAAGAAGTTAAGTATTCAACTAAGGGAGGGTGCCGCGGATATATGGTTTAGAGACCCAGATGTGGAACCAGTGACCATTATAGCCAAACAGGTTGAGGGTGGAACCCCACTTGAAGAGACCAAGTCTACATTCATTCCATATCATTGATGCTGTCATCTCCTTTGAACGGTAGAGATATACACGTGCTCTATGATCGATTTCTCTTGTAAGAGAGTTGGAGAACACTGAAGACTTAATTGAATCCATGGAAATAGAGGACACTGGATTGAGTGCTGATCCAACTAAGACATGAGTTGTGGCAAGGACGAGTAAAGAACCAAAAGAAGTTTTGTGATGTCTTTGCGGAAACCCTAAATTCCATGCGTCACAAAGGTAATGATAGAGGCTAATAGTTAGATCATAACTAGGTGTTACTCTAAGTCACATTAGGAGGGATATCCGTAAAATGGATGAAAAAAAGATCGAGCCACCAGAAAAAAAGCAACCAGAAGCTACACGTTTAGTGATATTTTTGCCAGGAATAGATAGATCAACTGAGAAGACACTCCGAGTCGCCGCTGTGACCGACGAGGGCAAGGTTGATACTACCAGAGATGATATCGTAGAACTTTCAATAGGTCAAGATTGTCGCTTACGCTTCAAAGACTCATCAAAAAAAGTAGAATTGAAGTTGCTTAATGGAGAAGCAAACGCAAACTTATTATCGAACCAGTTGCCTGAAGCGTCAATCTTCAAGGCTAGGTGGATAAGCGGGAGAACACCTCTTCAGCCAACTCAAGTAACGTATCTAGGGATATCACACTGACTCCATATGGTACGCGCGCTATATGTAGAGCCATTCAAGCGGTAGAGGCGCCTGTCTGGACAGTCTATGGCAATTTTCCTATTGATGATACCTTGTCCTCATATGGTAGAAGAGTCCGTCTGTAATACGATCTCGTGAACTTTTCCAAGCGTTGCTTCTAATAGTTCCACATTAGCGGGGATACAAGAGTTGTTACTCCCTTTAGCGGAGTTGGACCGCTAACCCACCTAGCGGTCAGGAATGAAGTCTGCAGATTCTTCATTTTTATTCCTACACTTACTTCTCCATTTTTTAGCGAAACCTTAGACTGTGCAAGTTCGCTGCTACTAGCACCCTCAAAGAAGAGGTCGACCACATCGTCTCGGGTATTGTCTAACTGTCCTGATTCGTCAACAGCAGATACTATGACGGCGAGTTTGTCGTCGCTTACAGCATTGATCGTAATCGTCAGTCTGACGGCTACGGGCTTGGCTTTTGATGGTGTCGGCCATGAGGAGTAGTATATTGGCAATGATATTAGCAGTACTAAGAGGATTGCTGAGAAGATTGTCTGGCTTCTTCTGACAACTTTCGACCGTGGAAGAGTACTCCACTTGAATAATGAGGAGTAACTATTCTTCAGCATCCTGGATTGCCTACCTCGTCTTAGTGATAAACCACTTGGCATACTCTGCCTTAAGGATCTGAGGCTATTCTCCACCGACGCCTATATGTAGTGTAAACATGCTCGACTTAAGCTCTGATCTACCGTTCTTCCAGTTTACTGTTATCCGCACGAGCTCCGTTGTCGTACCGATGACTGATACCTGTGCTGTTCCGTTCTCAAGCTTTACCGTAGTAGTACTCAATTTCGCGGCAGTCTTCATATAACTAAGCGAAGTCAGATTCAAATCGACTAGATCGTCCCTGCTAGCATCGATTTCGCCTGTATTATCTACCGCTCTGATCGACAACGGTGAAGATCTTCCGACCTCGATATTGTAGCCTTCATGGAAAATCACGAGTCTGGTTGCGCCAGTATTTTCCGGAGTTGGAACTTGCTCCTGAACCTTCGAGACCACGTTCGGAGCAACTGCTAGTACTATCGCCACAAGAAGAGCGACTGAAAACAGTCTTTGTGCTTTTCTAATATGCATCGAATTGATTCTCATATTTCCGCTCCGGAATTGATCTGATTCACAATTATTTTTTTTGCGCGAGCTTTACCAAAGCTTGACGAGATGTGGTGCTACTTGGACAATTGATATTATAAACCAG
This sequence comes from Candidatus Bathyarchaeota archaeon, assembly GCA_026394315.1. GTDB lineage: Archaea > Thermoproteota > Bathyarchaeia > 40CM-2-53-6 > RBG-13-38-9 > JAPKYM01. The sequence goes on from JAPKYM010000190.1 coordinate 21,248, forward strand.
ACATACCATATCATGCCTGCGGATACGGCTATGGGAATGAACCAAGATCTAACTTTCTTTGATGTTCCCAGCAGATATAGATCTATAGCTTTTTCTGGGCACTGATCCATGCAGGCTCCACATTTTATACAATCGACATTGGGAGCGGACATTTCATTTATTGTTTGTCTGGTCATGGCATACATTGGACACACATGGGTACAGGAATAGTCTTTGGTACATTTCTTCGGATCAACCCTTACGTTGAATGGAGTCACACGTTCTATGAGATTCAGTAGGGCACCGACTGGACACAAGATCGAACACCAAGAACGCTTTCCTGTCATGAAAGGCAGAATTATGACAAACATTGTTAACACTAATACCGCGGTTATCGCCCACCAAATATACTGGAAAAGCCAAGTCCAACATATTACACATATTATGGGAATTGTTAGTCCCACTCCTAGGAGCAAGAGCGCGAAGGCGACACCATACTTAATGTCCTTGATATCTTCACGGACTCCGTCCAAAACTGCTTCTCTTTTTCCTGGTTCTTGGTAGTTCTTCCTGAATCTTCTCAGAATCCACCATTGTTTTCCAGTTCTTCTAAATGCGTCAACACTCCCACCAAAGTAGCAGACCCAACCGCAGAAGCCTCTGCCTAGAACCACAGCTGTCGCAAGAAAAGGAACTAGCACAAGTATTGAGAGATAAAAGATTGATGAGGGCCAAACCACGGGTATTCCTGAGACTTTTTCAACTGCTGTTTCAGATCCCCATAGAGGTATGCTTACAGTGATATCTGGAAGATTGAAATTGCAGGGTACGAGGGCTCTCCCTATCGTTGGCATTCCACTATAGTAATAGACACGCAAGTGACCGCTAATCCATTTTAGGAGTGACGTAAAACCTATGAATGAAAAAATTGTGATTGTCCCAATCCATGTCACAAGGGCATAGTATATTACAAGTGCTCTTCTATAGCGGGTAATCCTCTCGCTACGGAGTAGAATGAAGGAAGCTATTCCCGAAAGGACTGCCAGAAAAAGCCCAATCCAAAGATACGATCTGTAGTAAAGGCTGAAAAGGAAAGCGGCAACAATGAGACTCGCTATGTATGCTAGTCTTTTCGATGTTGCAGGATTCAATACGCTTACACCTTGCGGTATAAACTGGCCTAATCTTGAATCCAGATGAGACTATAAATCAGTTTCCCAGAAATTGAAAAAATGGGAAGAAGATGGCGTATGATTACGCCATCGCTTCTTTCAGGATAGTTTTCGCTATTTGCACTTTGTATTTGTTCATGCTCAGCGGGGTTGCACTACCTAGGGCTGATGTTACTTCGTCAGGGGTTCCGCTCACAACTACTGGAGCTACTCCGCCCAACGCGGCGATTGTTCCTTTAGATGTCGTAGCTACGGCTGCACTTGCAACCGCGAAGTCCCATGTTTTTCTTATCTTGAACTTCTTGAAGCTGCCTTTGGATGGTGCCTCAGGTATAGTGATCCAAGTGATGATTTCGCCTTGTTTCAGTGTGTTGCCCAAGGTCACGTAGAAGTCCTTGATTGGTACATCTCTGGATCCGCCTGGTCCCTCAACCTTTAGTGAAGCATTCAGGGCTGTAAAGGTGGTTGCCAAGTCGCTTGCGATGACAGCGTTGCAGACCTTCTGCTGTAGTATTGCACCGTACCTGTTGTCTCCGCCGGGCTGGTAGCAGACTGGTCCTCCTTTCCTGTAGCAGAAGAAATCTGCCTTGACATAGTACCAGCATCTCACCTGCTGACAGAGGTTGCCTCCTACCGTGCCCATGTTACGGAGTTGAGGTGATGATATTAGATTGACTGCATCAGCAATCATTGGGCATTTGCTTTTGATGACACTTGATTCGGCAAGGTCGACGAGTTTTGTGAGGGCCCCTATCTTTATGGCTCCTCCATCTTCCGTGACTTGGTCAAGTCCTGGTATGGTCTTCAGGTTTACGATCGCTTCTGGTGTTGGTAGATACTTCTTCTTTAGTATGTCCATTAGTGCTGTTCCGCCGGCGATAGGCTTGGCCTTTTCACCGTACTTGTTGAGTAGTGCAGTAGCCTCTTCAACGGTCTTGGCGTCGTAGTGTGCGAATCTCGTTATGTATCTAAGAGACATTCTTTTCTCATCTCCTATGCTTTTCCTAGAGCTTGCAGTATCTTTCGTGGCTCAATGGGTACGTCGTAGAATCTGACTCCTAGAGCATCTGCCAACGCGTTTGCTATGACGCACTGGACATCGACGATTGTCGCTTCTGATATTCCCTTGCCTCCACCCCAAGGACCCCAGACGCTAGGCCATGGTTTTTCAATACCAAAGGGCGAAATTCTGCCTGGGCTCACAGCGTGGTCAACTATGCAGTTGCTTGGCCCTGGAACGTCAAGTGCTGATGCCCATTTGTTCTCAAGGTGCGTTGTAGATAGGTATGCTCCGTTTGTCTGGTCCTGTACCATCTGTGTGTATAGACCAGCTCCCAAGTAGCTTTGCGCCATCTCCAATTGTTGATCGCAGGCCCAAACGTTGAGAGGTCTTGTATCGGATATGTTCACGAATTTCTCGATGATGACTTGCCCTGTATCTTCGTTGACTATAAGCTCTATTGCACTGGCTGCGTACATGTATAGCAAGTTGAGTCTGTGCCATGTTATCTTTCCGCTGGGATCTTCTTCTATTGGACATACCTGAGGCAGACATTTCATTGTGTTGACGTCTTCTGAGTCTAGTGGGAAATCTGCTTCGCCGACTCCTAGTATGAATGGTGTTGTTCCTTTCATGAAGTTTGACCATGGTAGTGCGTTGTCAGGTTTGCCTTTAATGAAGATCATTCCGTCCTTTGTGTCAAGATCCTCGGGCTTTGCCTTCAACAAAGGTGCTGCTTGCAGGTACATTTTCTGCAGTGCGTCTTGGCATGCGAACATTAGTGGGGTTCCAGCTGCGAATGCCTGTTGGTTTGCATAGGCAGAACCAGAGAAGACTGTGTGGTCTGTATCTAGTGATGTGACGACTATATTCTCTAGGGGTATTTTCAGAACTTCAGCAGCTATGAATGTGGCGGTTGCGTTTATCTGAGTTCCGAGGTCGTGGATACTGGCGAATATTTCGCAGCCTGGGTTGCTGTTTAGTCGGACGTGAACTAGTGGCTTTGTCACGAGTGGGTTTATGTATACGTTTCCTATGTCTATTGCTCTTCCTCTCTTCCAAGGTCCGCTTGCAGATGCCTTTGGCTGTGACCAATTGATGTATTTTGCTGCTAAGTCGAGTGCTCCGACGGCGCCGCTGCGTACAATCTCATCTGCTATGTTAAGCTCGTCGTTTACTAGCAGGTTCATTCTCTTGAATTGGTACTTGTCCATTCCAATTTTTTCGGCTAGCATATCCATGGCTGAGTTTACTGCGAAGCATACCTCTTGGTGTGCGAATGTGTGTAGGTTCTGCATTGGTGTCTCGTT
>JAPKYM010000104.1 GCA_026394315.1 Candidatus Bathyarchaeota archaeon
CTCTGAGACACCAGAACCTGAACCTAATTCAGGCTGCACATATTGTCCATTCATACGGGTTTGCCCTAAGGGTACTGAAGCAATCAAATCCAAGGAGGACAGAAATTGAGCGAAGATGGTGTACGTGATGAAGGCTTCAAGATTTTCAAAAGCGGTTTTGTCCGTAGACTTTCCCCAACGCATTACGCTGTTAGATCTTCGACCGCAGAAGGCTGGCAGCTCGTTGAACTCAAACAGGGAACCTGGACTTGCGACTGCACATCAAATAGCACTTTCTGTCCTCATCTTTACGCCGCACAACTACATCGCTCTACGGCTAAATTGCAGCCAGATTACCTTGACGAAGCTCACTTGAAATGCAGATATTGCGGGTCTCCAGACATCGCTAGATGCGGATTCAGGTACAACAGTCGCGGTATAGCAAGGCGCTATTTCTGTAATGATTGTCAGAGGAAGTTCTCCATACCTTATGTACAGAGTGTCTTGCAAAGACCCTCCGAACTAGTCTGGTTACTTAACGAAGTCGGATCGCTGACGGCCAAACTCACAGACCTACTTTCTGAATTGAATTCTAGGTTAGAACTTGCCGGAAAATCAAGATCCATCAATGGGACGGTCAATAACGAGATTCCAAAGGAAGGCTGAGGGCAAATGCTGCCGTGACTCATGGATGTGAAGCTCTTTCTAGCGTTGTGTTTGGGTTAAGGCTGTATGCTGATCCTTTGTGATCAGTCCAATCCGAAGTGCTTCGTCTAGGTTCTCTTGTCTCGTTAATTTGTCGTAGGGGAGGCTAAGAGTAAATTCTCCTACAGCCATGTACGGATATGTCTTCGGAGCGTATTGCAGCAAGCGTTTCTTTTCCTCTTCTGCCTCGGAGAGGAGCTTCGATATGGGCAATGCGTACTCACGAAGTCTGACCCATGGAACCTTTGGCTTTGCCCACATCCCGATGAAGTTGGCTGTCTTGCCTTTGATCGTGCCATCATCTTCGATGAGATTGGCTGGCTCGGGGTTGACGAAGTGTTCTCGCAGGAACTCTACGGTCTCTCTAGGCTCTACCTTAATCTCCAAACCACCATCTTCCCACTTGTTTTGGATTCGTTTCTGTCTAAACATGCCATGCCCTCCTTCTTCCCCAAAGACTGACATGTGAGGGTTCGGATTCCACACCCAGTTGCGCCAGTGATGCTGATTCAAGGACATTGCTACAGGGCGTCCGGTCGACTTGTTCACATATACGATTGCAAGCTCTACGTCATGGTCATGTCGATCTGGAAGAAAACTAGTCCATGCCCCAGAATAGTCGTTGTAAGCATAGTAGTACCAGTATTGGTAGGCGGTGTACGTCTGATCCTCAACGATGTGGTAGTAACAAGAGATTAATTCTTTCTTGTCACTATTGGACAGGTGATCATATGCTTCCCTGTTGTTGACTAATGTCATAGTACAGGTTCTCTAGTTCTCGTTCAGTCAATCCCCAACCTCCGTATACTGAAGCATTATTGGCGCACGTCGTTTTGATTCATATCCTTAGACCCTAAACATACAAACATTAGAACCTAGACATAAGGGACATCCAAGCGTAAAACTCGAATATTCCGACAGGCTATGGCGCCTAGGCTGGCAAGAAAAATATTTCGTCACGTTTCTGTTTTGTTCAAAGCCTAGGCTTAACTAGCGCGCGCCTGAGCAGCTATAACTTTCCTACTCTGTCAATGTAGACTGTGTAAAGCAGAAGCGTGAAGAATGTGGCGATGAGCAGATGAAATATTGCCTGAAGAGGCGCAGGGAACGCGAATCCGTAACCGTAGCCTGGCCCCCCACCACCCATTCCTCCTCCAGGAAAGATAGCACGTGTGAACCCTTGAGCAATGATCCATAACGAGACTATCCCGAGGGTTGTCTTGAAGTTGTGCTGGACAAATCGAATACTTGCTACAATTGCCCTGAAAACTCCAAAATCCTCGACCACCAGAGCTTGAACCCAGAAGAGTGTAAACAGAAACAGAATCCCGGAGAGTGTGAACAATGCAAGCCACACACCCAAGGGAACAGATAGCATTCTGAAGATCTCAATCAGCCAATTCATCAGATTTGTCAACTTTTCCGGTTCATACGTCCC
>JAPKYM010000060.1 GCA_026394315.1 Candidatus Bathyarchaeota archaeon
AACATGGTTTTTATTCCGCGAGCAACCAGATCGAATAACGAAACGGATTTGGTACAAATGCAACTGGAGAAAACCGGAACCGTCAAAACTATCTCCCAGAGAGGGGACCTTAAGGTTCTAGTCGTAATTGAAATTCACCAAGACAACCCCGACCAACCAGCAAGACTGATAATCTCACCGATAAACCAGTCTCTGGAACGGCAAATCACGGAGTCCATACAGATGGCAGTTTCTGCCATTCCCATTACGCTCCAGCAGACAGGAAGATCGCCAAATGAAGTCAACTGGGTTATGTCTATGGAAGAATACAGACTTAGCGGCCTTTGTGTCGGAGACACACTCACCCTGACTCTCTTACGCATTGAATAGATTTGCAGAGCCAGCTCCAGGATCTTGGATCCTCTGCCGGCTCATCTTCAAGCTAATCATAGGAGGTTTAGTCCTTCTCTAAAATGAGTTGCCACTGCGGTCTGCAGCTCATCAAGGGCCTCTTCAATCTCAGACTTTATCTTCTTAGAGCTCCAGTTCAGAGCTATCTCCTTCTCTACGATCTTGTCAGCCCAGATCAGAGCCTCAATGGGCCCCCTCATAAGATCATTCATTGCTAATCCGACCCCTCTGTCTGCAGGCCGTACCGTTTTTTCATTTGTTCCCTGTCAAGGCCTAGAAAGCCGCTGTGTACACAGTCCAGATCGGCTTGTATTGATGACTCGATCCACTCTTCCATGATCTCCTTGGGAGGCCTACCGGAGAAGTTGCTGAAGGCTTCAAGAAACTTCAGAACATTATCACGGACTTCCACCTGTACTTTCACCCTCTTAGACATGGATATTCGCTAAGTATATACCGAATATAAGCTTATATTTAAGTATATACCGACTAGTAATCAGGTAACAAGACGTGCAAACAATGCCCCTAGAACTCAAAGTCATAGTCGGAAGAGTCGGCCACTCACTCAGAGTCACAATACCCAAAGACATAGCCGACACCCTCAACATCAAGAAAGGCGACACCCTAGCCATGCGCCTGACAGACGGCGAGATAGTGCTGCGTAAAGTCACAGAAGAGGGCAGAAAGGCGATTGCCAAGTGAAATATACCGACCAAAAACGGGCAAATTATATTAATTTATCGAATAAGACGCATTATTTAGGAGTAGAGAACTCCTGACAGCAAGACAGACTGCGGATCTTGGGTTTTCTGACAGAAAAATCTCGATGGAGGATCAGGCGTCATGTGTGGCATTTTTGGTGCCGTAGTGGAGACCGGGAAAGTAGCGCCGATGATTCATCAAGCATTGGAACGTCTCGAGTATAGAGGATATGACTCTGTGGGGCTGGCCACGATCGGGGTAAGCATGCTCGAAATCAAAAAAGATCGTGGAAACATCAAGCAGGTAGACTCAAAATTGAAGCTTGACGACATGGACGGCAGCGTAGGCCTAGGACATACCAGGTGGGCAACTCACGGTATGCCCTCGATGGAAAACGCCCATCCCCTCCTCAGCTGCAAGAACGATGTAGCTGTTGTACATAATGGAATAATTGAGAACTTTCTCGAATTGAGAAAAGAGCTCGAGGCAAGAGGGCACATCTTCAGATCAAGAACCGATACGGAAGTCATTCCCCACCTAATTGAGGAGCACATGCATGAAGGTGAGGATTTCGCGGAGTCCGTAAGACTAGCCGCCAAGCGGCTTGATGGATCGTTTGCATTTGCAGCGATCTCTTCCGCAAAACCTGGCGCAATGGTCTGCGTCAAGAAGGAGAGCCCGCTAGTAATCGGGCTCGGCGACTCGTCCAACTTTTGTGCGTCAGACGTCTCCGCATTCCTACCTTTGACTAGAAGAGCCATGTTCTTAGAGGAAGAAGATCTGGCTGTAATTGAACCGAGCAAGATAAGCATCATCAATTTCAGAACTGGTCAAGCGGTTCAACGTGATGTTCAACAAATTACTTGGAGTGCAGAGGGCGCTGCCAAGGGCGGGTACAATCATTTCATGCTTAAGGAGATACATGAGCAGCCTTTGGCGATAAGGAACGTCCTCAGAATCCAAAGCATTTACTATGATCTAATAGCTTCGAAATTGGACAACGCCAAGCAAATCTTCCTCATAGCCTGTGGGACCTCTTACCATTCTTGTCTTGCAGCATCATATCTCTTCACAAGATTGGCAAGACTCAACTCCCAACCAGTAATCGCATCGGAGTTCATCGAGCAGTATGGACAGAACATTGATGAGGATACCGTTGTTCTTGCCGTCAGCCAATCTGGTGAAACCACGGATTCTCTCGAAGCAGTACGTTTCGCGAAGAGCAAAGGAGCTTACGTAATAGGCATTACAAATGTCATGGGGTCAACTCTCACAAGGCTTTCTGGGGTCTACATCGGGCAGAACTCAGGGCCCGAAGTTGGTGTCGCTGCAACAAAGACCTTTACTGCTCAGGTTTCGGTCTTAACCCGGCTCGCTCTGGTCCTTGCTGAAAAGCGTCGAACGCTTCCTGCTAGTGAGCTGAAGAAGCTGAAAGAAGATCTGCTAAGGATCCCGGAGGCCATTGAGAAGACCCTTATGACCGAGAGCAAGATCCGAGAACTTGCGAGGAAATACAAGGATAGACAGAGCTTCTGTTTTCTAGCCCGTGGAGTGAATGTAACCACTGCATTAGAGGCCCGGCTAAAACTCCTGGAGCTTTCATACTTGCCCTCACTGGCGTATCCGGCAGGAGAGAGCAAGCACGGCTTCATTGCAGTCGTCGAACAAGGCTATCCAATAGTATTCATCGCCCCGAAGGATGAAACCCATCACAAGATCGTCGGAAATATCATGGAGATGAAGGCCAGAAATGCGTCCGCTATCGGTGTTATAGAAGAAGGAGATGAGAAACTGAAAGGGATCCTTGACGACAGTATCGAGATGCCTGTGGGCTCCAATCTTCTCACACCGCTCACTTACGTAATTCCAATGCAGCTCTTTGCATACTGGGTTGCTGTTGAGAAGGGGCTTGATCCGGATAAGCCTCGCAACTTGGC
>JAPKYM010000213.1 GCA_026394315.1 Candidatus Bathyarchaeota archaeon
TCAGCCGCATATACAGCTAGGGCAGCCTTCATTGTGCCATGTACTCTAGTTCTCAGAGTGAGCATCCTTGTGTCTACACCCTCAATCGCTGGGACATTGGACTCACGTAGAAACTGATCAAGGTTCTTCTGACTTCGCCAATTGCTTGGCGCTTTGCACAAATTCTTAACGACGAAACCTCTCACTTGTATTCTGTTGCTCTCATAGTCCTCGCTGCATACCCCATAGTTACCGATGAGGGGATAAGTCATCATGAGTATTTGGCCGGCATAGCTAGGATCCGTAAGCGCTTCGACATATCCCGTCATCGATGTGTTGAAGACAAGTTCGCCTTGAACCAAACCCTCTGAGCCGAATCCTAAACCTTCGACAACGGTACCATCTTCCAATGCCAAAGCGGCCCTTAGTTGTTCACTCTGACTCCGTTCATTCTTTCCGAGGTTAATTCACTGCCACCTCTCTGACCAGGTTCATCCTATCTCCTCTTTGGGAGTTGGATGAATTATTCTCTTGGAAAAGCTTAGCCATCACAGGTAATTTGTCGAAGAATTAAAAGGGTAACGGTCCAAGTCTTAGATACTCAAAGAACTCTGTCTGCTGTAGACCGCCCCTTTTCAACACTAATACAATTCCAAGCCTTTGTTCCATCAAGATCTTCAAACTGGCCAAAAATACTGGAAAGCAATTGCCGTGAAGAGACACGGCACGGGTCATCTTGGCGCCGGGGGTGGGATTTGAACCCACGTGACCCGTAAGGGTCATCGGCTTTCTGCAGATCTTTAGCAAGCCGACGCCTTACCTGGTTTCCCGATTCAGCGCGCGCTTGAATCTCTAGGCAACCCCGGCATCTGGCTTGATTAACGCAGAGACCTTTCCATTAAATGAGTCTTTCGTGCCTACAACTTCTGAATTGAAATCCGGTAGAAAAAGAACTTGCAATATAGGCTTGATAGGAACCTTGTCTACTGCCTAGCGTCGTGGCTTCTCTTTCTTTCCTGAAAGGAGCGCCTCGAGTGAAACATTGTTGACTTTAAAGACTATAAATCTAATGCCAGGGATATCCCCCATAGCTTTTCCTTGAGCGCCACCTATACCGCAGACTTGAACCTCATCATGTTCGTCTATGAAGTTCAGGGCTCCGTCGCCAGGTGTGAATGCAGTTATTACTTTCCCATTCTTTATGAGCTGGACTCTTACGGCCTTTCTTACAGCACTGTTTGGTTGTCGGCATTCGATCCCCACCTTCTCCAGAACGATTCCTCTTGCCTGCGGTGCGCCCTGCAGAGGGTCAGCTTTGTAATCCAGACCGAGCATTCTTCTCTTGTAAGATGCATATTTCCATCTCAGCCCCTTGCGTATTTGCTTGAGCTTTCGTCCAGCCAGAAGGCCCCTAGAAGTCTTTCCCATTTCTCAATCCCGGTTCTACTAGATGTCTTTGCAGCTCAATTCAAGTCTGGATTATAAAAACTGTTCTCCGAAGGCGGCCGGACAGATTTCTGGCGCGCGCTAGAAGGCTTCTGGTTTTGGATCGAAGAATCCAAATGGTATGAATTGCTTGGAATCTGAGGGATCGAGTTTGCGTGCGACTAGGTGTTCATATTTGTTTATTTTGTCTTGCCTCTGATAGGTTTCTTCCGCTTGGAACGTATATGCAAAATCAGTATGACTCCGACGACTGCTGCTGAGACCAGAATTGCAGTCTGAATGATTAGAGTAGGATTTGTGTGATCCCCAACTTCAGGTGATTGCTTGGGACCGTCGTTAGCTGGAGGGGGGACCGTCGATGTGGGCTTTGGCGATTGGGTGCTGGTCGAAGGCTCGGAAGTTGGGCTAGATGAAGCGGTTGGTGAAGCTGTGGTTATCGGCTTATACCAATCGACTCTTACTACGAGCTTAGGTTTCCGTTCGTCAGGCTGCAAAGCCTGTTTCGGATAGTATGAGGCAAGCTGATCTGACGCATTTATCTCGCTCTTGATCTTTATCATTGTGCCGTAGTTATTCGCGGTTCTCGAATGCCACATCTTCAAGTCACTGGTAATATCCCAACATACCCATGCCTCAATCGGCGTCGGCCTGATTATTGTCGTGGACGTCGGGGCCTTGACATAAGGTGGTTGTGTTCTCCAAGTCAGTTTGTGTTCATTCCAGTCGGACATAACCCTGTGGGTCTCAAACTCTTGGCTAGTCTTGGGTGGATCATACATGTAAAGACACATGTTTGCCGAGAGTATCTTTGCATCTTGTGGAATGGAGGTTATGTTGAACTTGATGTAAATTCTGGAGTTGCCGTAGAGCTTATAGGAGTCGTATTCAACGTACATGTTTCCCGCAAAGAGTGCCCATAGGTACCCGTGAGGTTCTTCGGGGTATTTTGTGTGTAGATACATACTATTGACAAAAGTATCTCCGACTGAAGGTTGAATCACAAGAGTTGATTCTAGAGCTCTGCAGTTAACTGTTTGAACAGTCAACAGAAGAATTCCTAGTATGATCAAGCTTGTATGTTGCGGTTTCAATTCCAATACCCAGATCCTAGGAATCGAACTCTCAGTGCATCTCTAACACTTTCTTGAGTGGGATTAGTATCTTGCCGAGCTTTCCACCATAGTTGCCGGCTGAGATCTTCTTTATTCCAGCAACTGTTGTTGCAGCTTCTATTCCAACTTTCATCGCTCTCTCAACTGACGTCAGGTTCAGTCCGTTAACGAAGACTTCATAGACACAGTTGACACCAGGAGGAATCTTGCTTTCTCCGACTCTTTCCTTGATTGATGGGCAGAAGGCGTCGTTTGTTGTTGCAACGGCATTCTTGTACTTTTTTCCTCCAACCTTGGTTCCTGAGGCAGCTACACCCCCAGCACACGGATCGAATACATATGGCACCTCCCTAATTGCTTCGACGGCAATTTCGGCAGCCATAAGTGCTGTTGCTTGCGACTCCCCTAAGATGAGGAAGTTGCCACCTGCGATGCCTCGTGCGACTCCGAACTTGGTCTCGATATAGCAGAAACCGTCCATTCTTGGGATCTTGTAGACAGCGCGCCCATCTCTCTCAACGATCTCTTCGTAGCCATCTCCAAAGATCTGTATAGGAGTATCTTTGACCTCAGCGTGGTATTGGGCCATCTCCTCGGGCATAGCATCGAAGGCAGATGCTGTAGGGGTTGGAAGCACTCCTTTTCTTATCCTAGCGATAAGCCAGTAGTTGAGTTCTTTCCTGTCTCTGTGTCCGGCGTCGAGAAGGTAGCCTGGTCTCTTGTCAGGTGATTCTTCAATGGAGATTTCACGCTCTATCCCGGCTTCCCCTGGTCCCAGCGTTGCTGAGACACCTAGACCCTTCGCTTCCAGTGCTGATGCAAGAGCCCACCTTCTTGTTGATGCTGTAATAATGAACCTTCCAATATACATCGGAAAGGCTTCCGCAAAAGTATCTTCTATCTCAACATTGTTCAGCCTCAGATCTTTTCACCTTAGGTTGGGCCCTCTTTGAGGGCACTGCTGTGAAGATATAATGGTTAGCTAAGAAAAAGACGATTCATCTACGCTATTATTACATGGTCTATGTGGAAGTATCTCTTCGCGAGAAGTCTCGTCTTGTCTATGGTCTTCCCGTTCTTTCCAATCGCGATGGCCTTATCTCGACTCTCCACCTCAACCACTGCAATCTTAGAGTCAGGTTTCTCAGTGATCCTCACGGTTCTAACCCGAGCTGGGGCCAATGAGTTGCGTATGAGCTGTTCAGGTTCATCAGCAGCCTCTACAACTTCAATCTGTCTACCAGTCATCCTCCTTAGAGTATCGATGTTTCTTCCAGCCTTGCCTATAGCTAGACCCATCTCTCCCTTTTTTGTGACGAGAATAACACGATCATTCTCTTCGTCTATCAAACAATCTTTTGAAGTTGCGCCTGTTATGCTCTCAAAGAGAGCTATGAGCCGCATCTCGTCCCCTTTGAGTCTAATCCTTTGTGACTGCATCGTCCTTTTCAGCCAGTCTCAGTATCTCTGAGTCCCCAGTTTCTCTAACTGTAATTGCGGCAACTATAAAGGGTTTCCCGCACAAAGTGCCGAGTTCCATACTCGTTCCCTCATAGATGTAGGTTGGCACTCCAGAGTTCTGAGCGTCCTTCACTATTTGCTCCTTGTCTGGGCAATTAGAAGCCAAGATTATCAGCCCGGCCCTTCCAAGCTTTGCAGCCGCAGATGCGTTTCGACTTCCAAGGTCTGTCTTTCCAGTCTTCAAGGTTATGGCGATCTGTTTACTGAAGTCTATCATTTGCTCGCCTCCTCCTCAGGCATGGACATGTAGACATCTATTAGGCCAGTCCCCATTGGTATCTGGCGGCCCACTATGACGTTCTCAGCCACGCCTCTGAGCATATCTTTCGTGCCCTTGACCGAAGCGTCAACTATTGTCGGTATGGTTATCTCGAAGGCTGCCTTAGCCAGTGTAGAAGTTTTCTCTCCACTGATTCCATGCCTTCCAACTTGGAGTACCACGCCTGAGTTTGTCATCATATCAGCCACTAACATCACGTGCCTTATGTCAACATCGAGACCTTGCTCCTCCAATACTCCAATCGCCTCCTTCATTATTACATTCCTTGCTGCCTCGATTCCCAAGACCCCTGCAACCTCATGGACATTATTAGAGACAGTTCTGGTTCTGTCGACCTTCGGTATCTCAAGAGCGTAACCTAGACCAGAACCTTCAGTCCTTATGATCCATTCGCCCTTGTCCTCCAAGACCAATGCCTTTCTTACAGATGGGGCACCTTTGATTCTGAATTGTCTAAGACGTGTTGTGAACCTCTTGAACTGTGGTATCTCCATCTCCTTTGAGGTCACTTCAACATCATACCGGTCTATCTTGACTTGGCAGTTAGGTGGTTTAAGCGCGTCACGAACTTCTTGGAGAGTTATTCCTCTAATCTTCATAGTATTTGCGTTTAGTTTGGCCATGACCTTCATTCTACCCATGTCTGAAACTACGCTCTCACAGATATCCTCCAATGTGGTGTACGTAATGGCGTTGGCAACATCCTCTGCATATTCCCTCTTTGTGCGGTGTTTCTTGTCAAGGTATACAGTCATCGTAGGTGTTGAGGGGATCTTGCGAGCGTCAACTATCTCGATGAGTCTTGGAAGGCCTAATGTTACATTCTGTTCTTTGACCCCTGCGAAGTGGAATGTTCTCAAAGTCATTTGCGTTCCTGGTTCGCCTATCGATTGTGCTGATACTATTCCGGCGGCCTCTCCTGGTTCGATGAGTGCTCTGACATAACCCTCTATCGTTAGGTCTATGGCTTGATCCACGGCCTTACGTGTGAGCTTGGCTTCGCTGAGATGTCGCCTCAATTCGGCAACGAGACTTGGGTTGAGTTTGTCTGCAATTGAATTCATCTTGGATTCGACGTACTTCTTGCTGGCAGGGGTGCCTTTCTCCGAGAACAATCTAACCCTGTCCACAAGACGCTCAGTGTTCACGGCTTTTCCGTGGTCGCTCTTGGCTGTATCGACACCATCCTCACCATACCTGAACTGGATTATGTTTCCAGTTGAGTCCCTTACAGTTCCATCATACTCAACCCTAAGGTGTTCCAACGCGTTGACCAAGCGTCTCTGCATGTAACCGCTTTGTTGAGTCCTGACGGCTGTGTCGACTAGCCCTTCCCTTCCACCGATAGCATGGAAGAAGAATTCTATCGGGTTTAGGCCGTCTCTGTATGAAGAGTAAACGAAACCACGTGCCTCTGCTCCCGCGTCGTTAGGCTCAAAGAATGGGAGGGTTCTGTCACGATAACCACGAAGAATCCTCTTGCCTCTAATCGATTGCTGACCAAGACAGGCGGTCATTTGACCAATATTCAACATCGACCCCCTAGCACCAGCCCTTGCCATTATTATCCCGTTGTTATCTGCCGGGAAGTATTTGTCAGCGTACTCACCAGCGAGGTCTCTAACCTTTGAGAGTTCATTCATTATGTATATCTCCAGACTCTCATCGAGGGTCTGACCGGCCAGCCTATCAAGGGTTCCCTTCTTGTAGCTCTCAATGAGCTCATCGACTCTTTCCTCCGCCTTCTCTGTCGCTTTCCTAATCTTATCCTTGACCTCTTCTGAGACTGCGAGTTCGTCAAAGCCATAGGTGAATCCTTTCAGCATTATGAATCGGTCAAGTAGCTTGGCTATGGAATTCAGGAATCCTCTTGCCGTTGTTGGTCCATAATCCTTTATTATCGTGTGGAAGAGGCTTTCTGATTTCTCAGCCCCTATTGAATTCTTGTCCACGACTCCCTGCTTCAACACACCGTCTTTGATCACGATGTAGGAGTCGTGCGGGCACTTCTCCTTCTTACAGACGGGACATTTGAAGACATTACACAGATTAGACTTCGAGGTGAAGTTCATACCCGCCGGTATGAAGAGGCTGAACACAGCCTTACCGGACCAGAGGGGATTGCTGCCTTTTACATCTGGAGGTGGAAGCTCCCCGGAGTAACCTGCTGCAGTGACAAGTCTCCCAACCTGCTCTCTGGTAAGATAAGTTCCTTTGGCTGTCAGGAGAAAAGCTGAGCTTAGAAGATCTCTTATCGCTCCTATTATCGGCCCTCCGTACCTTGGGGAGAGTATTTGGTCTTGAACCTGCATTAGTAACCTAGCTTCTGTCCGTGCCTCTTCACCCTGCGGTACGTGTAAGTTCATTTCATCTCCATCAAAGTCAGCGTTGTATGGCGGACAGACACAGGGATTGAGCCTGAATGTCTTGTGGGGTAGGACTCTGACTGAATGAGCCATAATCGACATTCTGTGAAGTGAGGGTTGCCTGTTGAAGAGTACGATGTCACCATCTCTGATGTGTCTTTCAACAACGAAGGTGGGCTGTAAGCCTTCTGCGATGCTTTCCCTCTCAGGAACGAATTCGAGTCTTATTCTTCTACCGTCAGTCCGTACGATATACAGTGCTCCAGGATATTGATCTGGACCGTTCCTTATGAGCTGTCTCATCTCTTCAAGATTCCACTCAGTGACTTTCTCGGGGATGGTAAGTCGAGAAGCGAGCTCGATTGGGACTCCAACCTCGTTTATGTCCAAGTTCAGGTCTGGAGATATCACCGTCCTGGCTGAGAAATCAACGCGTTTACCAGAGAGATTCCCTCTGAACCTTCCTTCTTTGCCTTTTAGTCTTTGACATATTGTCTTGAGGGCTCTTCCGGATCTGTGTCTTGCAGGCGGTAAACCTGACACTTCGTTATCAAAATAGGTTGTGACATGATACTGCAGGAGCTCATGGAGCTCTTGAATTATGTTTATGGGCACACCGGACTCTAGAGCCTCGCCCAGCTTCTGATTTATTCTTATTATGTCAACGAGTTTGTGTGTCAAGTCGTCTTCGGATCTAATTCCTGACTCAAGGGTTATTGACGGTCTTACACTAACTGGTGGTACTGGGAGCACTTGGAGGATCATCCATTCCGGCCTTGCAGCTTGGGAATCTATCCCTAACAGTTTGAGGTCATCGTCAGAAATCCGCTCCAATCGTTCCCTTATTGCGCTCGGAGGGATCTTGGGCGCTCCACCCTCTACGGCCTCATGGAATGACGTTGGCTTGACAAGTTCTATTGGGTACTGTTGAGTGCCACAATGAGGACATTCCATCGTCTTCTTTGCATGTTTGAGTATCTTCTTGTAGAGCGATTCTGGCACTGTGTTCAGTCGAGTCTTGACATCTTTTATCGTCTCTTCGTATTCCTTGATCTTGTCGTCTGAAAGCAAGATCCTGCCACAGTTTCTGCATATAACCGATAGTAGACGATGAAGTAGCTTCACAAATGATACATGAATGACGGGTTCCGCAAGTTCTATGTGGCCGAAGTGTCCTGGACATGACATAGCGGTGTTGCCGCAGGTTCTGCACTTCTGTCTAGGCTCAAGAGTGCCTAACCGTCCGTCCATGAGGCCTGCTACTATTGGCACTCCATCTTCATCGTAAGTGTCCGCTGTCTGTATTTCTACTGTTGAGAGCTTCCTTATCTCATTAGGCGAGAGTAGGGAGAACTTTATACTGTCTACGATCTTATAGGTCTCTTCAGCGGCAGCCATCCTTAAGCACGCTCCTCTACAAGTAGCCTTGGAGCGATTCCTAGTGACATAAGCTCCTGTATCAGGAGTTTGAACGCATATGAGATGGATACAGGTGAGATCGTTGTCTTCTCGCCACAGACCCTGCATACGTACTTGTTCTGACGTGAATCATAGTACGCCATTAGGCCACATTTTTCACACACCGTTGCGGTATAACGATCAGATTCATCAAGCAACCTGTCCCTGAGAAGGGCAGACGCACCGTGGCCAATCAGACAGTCCCTTTCCATCTCGCCGAACCTTAGACCACCGCCTCTGGCTCTGCCTTCCGTTGGTTGCCTAGTCAGCATCTGGACCTGGCCCCTGGCTCGGGCATGCATCTTGTCGGCGACCATATGGTGCAGTTTCTGATAATAGACTAGCCCAGTGTATATATCTGCTTCAAGCTTCTTACCGCTCATTCCATTGTAGAAGACCTCTCGGCCATTGTACTCTAACCCTAGCTTCACCAAAGCCTCTTGGAGGGTTGAGGGTTCATCGTTGCTGAAAGGGGTCCCGTCGATTGGAAATCCCATCATAGCTCCCACTTTGCCGGCTATTGACTCCACAAATTGCCCTACTGTCATTCTTGAGGGGATGGCGTGAGGATTTATTACAACATCGGGTACGATCCCAGATTCCGAAAAAGGCATGTCCTCCTTCGGAACCAGTAATCCTATTACCCCTTTCTGTCCATGTCTGGAAGCGAATTTATCGCCCAATTCTGGGATCCTTTGATTTCGAACCTTCACTTTTACCAGTTTGTTTCCCTCGATGGATTCTGTCAGGAATACTTGGTCAACAATTCCTGATTCTGAAGGTCGCATACAAACTGATGAATCTCTTTTGGTTGGTCCTCTTACCTCGAAGTCTTTGTATTCTTCCAGAAATCTCGGTGGGCTGACTCTGCCGATAAGAACCATATTACCTGAGACCGGTGCCTCTGCGGAGATTAGTCCGTCCTCCTCAAGAAGCCTGTAGAATCGATCGCCTCTATAACCTCTTGTTCCGCCTTCCGGGATCTCGAATTTGTCCCTTAGGCCTCCTAGATACTGACGACTGTCAGCTTCGTAGACTTTGAAGAAGCTTGATCTAAGCAGTCCAAGATCTACTGAGGAGCGGTTTATGATTATGGCATCCTCCATATTGTAGCCTTGAAGTGATAGGACTGCTACAACACAGTTTTGTCCTGAGGGTCGTCTCTCAAAATTTATACACTCCATAGGCTTTGTTCTTACCAAAGGAACTTGTGGGTAGTGCAGAATATGGGATCTTGAATCTACCCTCGTTGAGAAGTTCGTGGCGAATACTCCTAAAGCCTGCTTCCCCATTGCTGACTCGTATGCATTTCTTGGCGACTGATTGTGCTCGGCATAGGGTATCAGTGAGGAGCAGATACCCATGATAGTGTAGGGAGCAAGCTCAAGATGCGTGGTACTGTTAGTGATTTTAGATACTTCAATAGCTACAAGTGTATCTTCTTCCTCGTCAGCGTCCAGGTACTCAACTATTCCTTGCTTGATAAGGTCTGACCAACTTGTTTCTCCGCTGTTCATCCTTTCAGCGATCTCGTCTGTAAGTTTGGACTTTCCATTCTGAACTACTATCAGCGGTCTTCTAACCCTTCCAGAGTCACAGTTCACATAGATCTCAGTGTTGGCTTTCTCATGTCTGAGCTGAGTGTAGGCCACATTAACTTCTGAGCTCAGCTCACCCTTCCTTCTCATGTCACGAATATTCTCAACAAAGGCCTTCGGATCCATTACGTAGCCAGCGATTATACCATCAACGGTGACCTTAGCACCGCTCTTCCTCACTTTACGATCTGCTTTTTCCAGAGGCAGAAGATCTAGATTTGTAAGTGTTCTAACAACTTCCCGTGGATCAATTCCAACAGAGATTATTGCCGAGAGTGCCAGATTCTTGACCAGACCACAATTGGATCCTTCAGGAGTCTCGTTCGGGCAAAGCCTTCCCCAATGGGTTGGATGCAGATCTCTTGCTTGGAGGTTAGGTTGGCTTCTGCTCAATGGCGACTGAAGTCTTCTTAAATGACTAAGAGTTGCCGGATAATTTGTCCTATCAAGAAGCTGTGTGACGCCTATCCTGCCTCTGACCCAGTTCCCGGTTGCCATGGCATGTTGAATTCTCTCAGTGATTATTCCAGGC
This sequence comes from Candidatus Bathyarchaeota archaeon, assembly GCA_026394315.1. Taxonomy (GTDB): domain Archaea; phylum Thermoproteota; class Bathyarchaeia; order 40CM-2-53-6; family RBG-13-38-9; genus JAPKYM01. The sequence goes on from JAPKYM010000213.1 coordinate 10,293, forward strand.
CTGATCGCGTTGGCTATAGAGAGTTCTACTGATCTTCTAATCGTTATCCTCTCGAGCTGGTACTTGAGGTCTCTGGCCAGATTCCTGAATGTTATTCTGAACAATTCTGCAAGAAGAGGCCCTGCAAGTTTCAGTCTCTTGTTAGAGTAGTGATCCTTGTCGTCAGGTTGCCTCCTACCAAGTTTCAACTCAACTATCTTAGCAATTATCTCAGACAAGAAGTAGGATTTCTCTAGCCTGTTTTCAGGCATTCTACCTAAGTGTGGAAGGAAGTTTCTGTCTACTACGGTTTCAGCCTTCTTGGTTCTATATTCAGCTATCTGTCCGGGAGCAAGTCTGTTACCTATGAACAGGAAGGCATCTTTACTAGACGTCACGTCCAGAGCTTTCTCGAAAGATCCCTCGAGTTCATTCTGAACCTCTTCATCAACTGACACTAATTCTGCTATCTTGACGTCTGCTTCAATTCCGAGAGCCTTCATGATGACAACGAAGGGTATATCCGCTGGCATCCCTGGCATTAAGACATAGATTGCGCCGTCGGTCTTCATAGTAACCTCAATTCGGGCTCTGAACCCAACTGTTGTTGAGAAGATCTTGGCCTTATAATTCGGATTCAAACCCACCTTCTCAACATCAGCCAGAACACGGTTTGGAGCCAGATCTTCAAGTGCGACTACTACCCTTTCAGACCCGTTAATAAGGAAGTAGCCACCTGGGTCTAGAGGATCTTCACCGACTGAAACGAGCTCATCAGGAGTTAGTCTTGAAAGTGGACATATTGCGGACTTTAGCATTACAGGCAGATCACCGATATATACAAGCTCTGTTGCACCCTCCTTCTCCCCTATGATCGGTGTCATCTCAAGATGCAGAGGTGCGGCATAGGTTAGATTTCTTATCCGCGCTTCAGCTGGATAGACTCGCCTCTCTGAGCCGTCTACCTCCATCACCCTCGGAGTTCCGATCTCGATCTTTCCAAGTTTTATTGTGAAGGGATTCTCCTCGACCTCTATGGGGGTCTCTGCCACCTCATCAATTATGGATTGGAGGCCGGATTCGATGAACTCGGTATAGGAGTCTATGTGCTGTCTTACTAAGCCTGTCTCCTTGATGAATCCCTTCATTATGTTCCAAAGGGTTGATTCTGATCTGGATTCCTGCAAGAACTAATCATACCTCATTTCAATCTTCAACAACATTACGGTAAATCACTACTTCTCCAGCCGTCGAGCTCCTCCGAACTATCTTGAGGACATCTCCAGGCTTTGCGTCTATAGCCAATACGGCCGGATCTGAGGCACGTATTGATGGGAGTTGGTAGGACTTTATTCGGTGCCTGGCCAAGAGTTCCTCTAGCTCTTTCTTTGAAAGGATCGTATGCTGCGGAACCAGTTCATGTTCGAAGGTGAAGTCTCTCTTCTTTATTTCCTTAGTCAATCAGGACAACTGCTCCTAGCCGGAGAAAAAGCTCCTCACCATGAGCTTGGAGGACTCTGATATGGAGCTTGCTATTAGCAAAAATGATCATTCTAATAAATATTGTGCGAGCATGGTTCTGGCAAGTCTTCGGTTGATCCAGCCGACTGTAAAAAGTCGGTTGATCGGTTGGTTCTGGTAACTTGACGGGTGGTTTAATGGAATTCTTCCGCCTGTTAAGTTTCGGGGGACTTTTCGAGTACATGGCAATTGGGGTAACTAATATTCATTTCGCTAACAGTTCTCGCTTGGCGGAAATTATTGCATCCACTTGAAAGAGCAGGATGGACATGCGGCTTCATTATGCTAATAATCATGATAATCACTTGGCTGGTAGGCGACATTCCTTTCCAGTGGAAAGCATTGTTTTCAGTCATATCCATTGTCATTATTGGAATTACTGCTTTCTGGAGAAGGATCAGAGGCTTCAAGCCGCCTAAACTGCTCGTCAAGCGAGCAGAGTTGAGTCCAGAGGAAGAAACGAGGGAAATTCGTGTCCGATTTCGTAATGGTCAAGAGAAGTTACATGAAGCTCGGTTTTACTTCGTTACAGTTGAGAATGTTGAAGGTAAAAGAATCAAAGGATTGCGACCATGTATTTACCTCCATTATAATATGTTGATCGTGTCGCCGTACGGCAAGCCCTTAATCAACGTGGATTATCAGGGGCCTCTATGGGAGTTTGAGCAAAAAGGGCTACAAGCTTACCTTGATGCCCTCATGAATGACGGAAAGAAAGTAAAGGAGAGCGTTAGCTTTCCTCCAGATAAGAGAGCGTCCGTAACATTTGCCCTTTTCCTCACTTTGAAGGATTTTCCGTGGTTGGATATTCCCGCAGACAAAAAACGCTATCACCCTATCCCATCTAAGTTCCGCATCAAGTTAGCCTTTAGGACGGAGGACTTGCTTCCTTACCATGTGGCAACATACGAGATAAATGCCCAACAAACGTGGGATAAGATTGGTGTCGAAGAAGTTCAAGTTAAAGAAACTTAGGTTCTCTCAAATTTCAAGAGTTGTCTTAGCAATTCCAAGTCGCGTTCGCACCCTTCAATGATCGATTTCAATCCCAATCTCCGTATGCGTGTAAGCAGAGTCGTGTAACCTTTGAGGCGTTTGCCTTCTAGATAGGCTTCACGTCATAACCAACGACAGAAACCTAAATAAAGAAATTTATGCTCAAGTTCTGATTCCTAGTAGCCATTGGCTTGCACTATTATCACTTCAAAACACGCTTTTGAAAGGCAGGAAGAGAGAGGCATAAGTCCAGATGAGGTTCGCAATGCCATGATGAGAGGTTCGAAACATAAGAATTCAGATGGGACTATGACTGCCAAGTATGGATCATGTGAAGTGGTTTATAAGAGTCCACGACAATGGAGACAGTTCGTGATAACTGTCAAAATCGTCTCTGGTGAATGAACGATATGGAAGAGTGCCTATTTGCTCAGGCCGCCTAAAAGAAGCGAAGGTGACCGTGGAGATTTCGGGAGCAAAACTCGGAAGTTTCGATGGTCTACAATGTGAGAGATGTGGCGAAGAGTTTCTTTTGCCAAAGTCAACGAATGTTGCACATGCGACAGCACTGAGCAAGAATCTTTTTGGTAAGTTGAAGGAACCCGAATCAATGTCTACTCTACCACATGAATCACTAGCTTACGAAATTCGATCCGTAGGTACAGTAGTGACTCCCCTAACATCTACGAATGAAATAAGCTTGGCTAATTATGAAGTTGAGATATCAACAAGCCTAACGGGTTCCTCTGTTGAGATAACTGCTAAATGCGAGTGATGGCCTTTGGCTTCAATGCCGAAAGGCACCGTATCCAAGGAACGTTTCGTAGATGTTGATTTTGAAGTTGTTAAGGAACCTTGGAACAAGTATCAATTAGATGATAATGCTATTCTCAAAGTCAAACTTGTTCTAACTCTACTTCGTAGAAAAGAACTGTTACGACCTGATGGAAGTGTCGAGAAGATTGTCGGCTTTAGTTTTGACAGTCAAAATGTCACCACCGTACAGAGCGTCCCTGAATCCTTGAAGGGGTCTCCTTCTACAGAGTCCTACGATCCAAAACAACTTGAATCTTCCATAGTCCAAGATGACATTGGCTATACCACACTTGCCGAGGAATGGAATGAATATCTCGATGAAACTGGAGAAAAAGTTCGAATGAAAACAACTGTAGGCAGAGTGGCAAGAACAAGTAAATTTGACAAGCATGGAAATCCTGTGTATCTTGTTTCATCGCATGGAATAGCTGACATAAAGGTTCGAAAACCATCCTAGATTGGTGCCTTTTGACCACCCAGAAGTTAACAGGCCGAAAAAATCTGTTAGACTACCCACTTAAGTTACCAGAACCAACCGATCAACCGACTTTTTACAGTCGGCTGGATCAATCGAAGACTTGCCAGAACCTGCGAGCATCGGCTTCAGAAACATCTTGTGGCCGATAGTATGGGCTGGCCGGCTAGCGCCAGCACGCGCCGTTTCGCATTCATCCTATTAATCTTGCTGATGTTTGGCCATCAGGGCCAAATTCGAAATCCAAATCAGTAGTCATCTGATGCATGACCAAGTTGGTATGGGCTTGGAGAATCTGAATTCTCAAGTCAATCCTAACCTTCACGTTTTCCTTGGGATTGGCAAGGACTATTCCCTGTCTTTGGAATGCCAAACTTCTGAGGCCGATCCAGAAAGTCACTTGGGGAACATCCGTGCCTAACACCTTCGACTTCTCATCCCAAAGCGGGCTTTCCGAGTTTGTCTGAACATTTGACACCTTTGCAAAGTCTACCAATTTGTACATTCGTCCACTGAGGTTTACTGTAGACTCTGCTGTATCCACAATACTGGACTCATAATACACAGGAAATCTGGATGGGGATGATATATTCATAGTGAGTTTGGTAGCTAGCAGAGCTTCACCATTGAGGTATTGTATTTGGGGTTTCTGCTCAATACTCATCGAAGTGATGTTGGCTATTCCGTGATTTCTAACCTCGCTCAACAACACCTCGGTCTCCCTCAGGATACTCTTAGCTTCCTCCATTTTTCTGGAGGCGTCAGCGAATACCCTGTTAGCTGCATCTAGTCTTGAAGTCGCCTCGTTGACGAGCACATCCATCTCTCTCATATCTTGAGATACCTCAGCCAGCTGCACGTTTGAGTCTTGGGATAGCCTGTAGGCTTGAGAGTATAGATAGCCTGACCATATTGAGATGCTTAAGGTAACAATAATCGCGAGGGTGACAAAACGTTGTTGGGTCTGAGTTGACATTTTGCGCTCTATTAACGTTAGGCTACCTATAATTTATCTTAATATATCGGAACAAGTTACGCGTTTCCATAGACATCTGAGGTCTCATCTGCGAATACAATTATGAAAATTGATTAGCAGATCTCGTTGGGATTGGACGTGCTTTTGTTGCAGAACAGAACTGCTCTATGAGGGCCATCGTAACTCTAAGAGAACCGAGATCTGAGGAACCGACTAGTCTTTTCTTCTCAGATACAACTTGATACCGTGGGACCTTAAGACTTCGACTATCATTGGTTTTGAGATCGCTCTCAGAAGCAGGTGTCCCAATAATCCTATGGCTATTACGCTTCCAACAAGGACTAAGAGCAATCCAGTTGCTAGGGGTACATTGAATATGTAGCTTAGGTAGCTTCCCACCACAAGGGTAACCGTTAAGATTTCGACCGCCGTGGCGTAAAGCCAGCTGCCTTTCAGCCTTGTACACCCAATCTTCCAGCCTAGAAGTGTTGCTGTGAAATTTGCTATTGCTCCTCCCAGAATATCGATGATTCCTAACCCACCGAAGAAATTGGATATGACGGCTCCAAGAGTTACACCCATGATTGCGGGCCATCCGAAGAGTATCGCAAGGGGTAACATAGCGTCGGCGACTCTTACTTGAAATATGTTGAAACTTATTGACGTGAGGGAGATTACTGCTGCAGCATACAATGCTGTAAAAGCTGTTGTCAGAGAGAGTTCCTTCATTTTCTCCGAATTCAAAGTTGCACTCCGACTCCGTGGTTTCTAGATTGGAACGGGCTGGAAAAACCAGCCGCCACATCTTCGCAGGATTATTGCAAGTTAGATAAGGCTTCTTTTCTTTGATCCAACCTAATCTTGGATTGTTCACTTCTCTTTGAGTTGCTTCACGATACTTTTGAGCTGCCTTTCCCAATCTACAGGCGTCACATTTGGAAATGACCAATTGGCGTGGGGTTGATGATATCTCCCGAGGGATATGGTCTTAAGATGAGGCGCGAAGTGTTTGAATCCTGAAAGAGTAACCCATTCCAAATAGTATTGGAACCCAATAAGTAAGACAAGATCATACCGTCCTTGGCCGTCAAGCCCTTGCCAGTTAGGATCTCTGAGTCGATTCGAAATATCCATAATAGGCATCCAAGATGCTCTGTTGAAACCTCGCTGTGTGAATTCACCGATCACATGTGCAGTAGCTACGATCTGAGCTCCTGTCAGTTCTGCTATTTGAATTACGTAGTCTATAGGCTTTCCCTGTTCCAGATCCACACTGGCAGCTTCATGCCCTACTATTAGTATTGGCCGTTTAGATTTCTTGATCGCCGCAACCACAACTTCAGGCTTAATGACTGGGAGGGCTCTGGTTAATCCGGAGACCTCTGCAGTCTGCCAAGGCTCAGCTCTCGCTATCATCTTGATTTCCTCGTCCCGATCATCCTAGGGAGAAGGGTCGGATCGGGGATGGTGCTTTCTTTCCAGCCTTTATTCTCTAAGATCTTGACTATCTCTTCCTTCATTGTGATCGGGATATCGGTCTCTCTGCGTACGAGTTGGTGAAGATCATCAGGCATGACTCCGTAGAATTTCTTTTGCATGTCTATGTAATTGGTGAGCTTTATCATACGTCCTTTGCTCGTGTCATTGGGTCTCAAACATAGCTTAGCCATCATGACCATTGCCTCTTGCTTTGTCTCTGCCACACAGAATAGATGTTCAGGTGTAGGTCCGACGTTAACTAGACCGCCGGTACGGGCATCGTAGACGTTCCAGTCATCCTTGATGTCGCTTCTTCCCAGAAGCATTCGCCGATACTTGGATCCATGTGGCCCTACAACAACTGGAACCCCTAAACGCCAGAAACCGCTCGCTATGGCTGCTGCTTTTTGTGTTATGGCGCCCCAAGCTAAACCTACAGCACCTACACGGTTGTGAATGTAGTCTGCTATCTCTTCGTAGTTTGCTCTCAGGGGTCTCTTTGCAAAAATGTTAGCTATCTTAATGGCAGCTCCCGCAATGTGAGCGTTGGAAACGCATGAACCGACATTGACCAAACCTCCAGCTTCAAATGCACCTGGGTAGAGCTCGTATGGAGACTTACCTTCTTCATTCTTCGTCATGGCTATTGACATGGCAGAGCATCCGGAGGACACCACGATGTATCGGCGTCTTGTGAACTCAGCAGCCATCTCAGCAACTTCCGCTCCTCCATTGGGATAGTTTGCACATCCGACCAGCGCGATCACTCCTGGGATTTCACCGAGCACTATGGGAGCGCCGACATTTCGTATTTCTATGTCCTGTATTGCACCTCTTCCAACTCTAATCTTGTATTTCTCTTCCTTAATCTTCTTCTCAGCTGCTCCTGTAATGAGACTGTGTACACGTATGTGATTCTTGCATGCGCTCTCGCACCGGTCGCAACCGATGCAGACCTCATACAGGTCTGCAAGTTTGTTTGTGTTGCCGGTGGCTGCCTTGCTAACCGCTTCAGGGATTTGGAGATCGTTGGGACAGGCGCGTCTGCAATCGCTACATTGAGTGCATCTCTTTGCCTCTTTCACTATCTCAGCAATACTTGGAAGAACTTTGAATTTGGCTCTCTTTGGAGCTAATTCAACTGCAACTCTGGCGGCAACTTCTCCGACTTTCTCTGGGTCGAGTATAACTGCTCCCTTTGTACTGCCGCTGACTAGGTCGGCAACAATCTCAGTAGCTGGATCCAAGGTTCTGTTCTTAAGTCCGAGACAATTCTTTTCTGAGGAAGCGATAACTGGGGTTTTGACTTTCTGAGCTTCTGCCAGTACGTCAGCTCGAATGCATTGCTCGTCGACGACTATGACATCTGGTACGCCGCTTCTTATGTATCTCAGTTGCCAAGATATTGGTCCTATGATCTTTGCCTTTGGATTGTACCTAATGAGGTCGTGGGCAGTGCAACAGATACCTGTTATCTCAACCTTGTCGTAGAGGCTTTTCTTGTCAAGGTAGTCCATAATTTCAGCTGCAGGTGGAACGTTATGCCCAATCACCAAGATGACTGGCTTTGATACGTCAACGGTTCCTAGACCTATTTCGGCCAATGGTGCCTCAGGATCGGCTTTAGGATAACCTAAAGCCGAGAGCTGTGCAATGTCAGCAACTTCCATACCAACTTGATCGATCATTCCTGCGTGAAATGCTTTGGATTCGAAGTCTAGCTCGTTACCCTCTTGCCCTGTGTGGGTCGCTGCCAAGAGTTGAGTGATCTGAGTTTCAAGATAGCACAGAACATCTTCCAAATCTCCCAGTGTCCTCGGCCTGATCCCACAGACTAACCTTGTGACTGGCGCCTCAACTTCTATGCCCACGGATTTCCCCACGTCTATCGGAAGAGTTGAACCGTACTTCTGTATCAGGTGTTCAATTAAGTGCCTGGCGTGGCCCGTGTGTGTCGCAGCACCTATGCAGCAGGCCAGCAAGACTATTCTTGATTGCTGAGCAGCCATGTCCAGCCCGCATGCGCCTCTCTTTCCTTGGGTCAAGTCGCATTTGCCCATGGTGCACAGGCAGCAAGAATCACAGTAGGGGAGATACATCGGCTTGTACTTGCTGAGGAGTTTCATATCCCATTCTCTGAGCGTCGTCACACTAGGATATGGAGTTGGGCCCATAGGTTCGGCCCACCCTTCCTCAATGATCTTGCCTATAGATAACTCCAAGCCTTTGACTTCAGTGAGCCCACTCTTGAGCTCTTCCAGTTTCAGATGAATATCCTTCTTAGGCATAATATTGGCCCACTTTACATCTTTTCATTTCGGGAACGCAAGGTATATGCAGCCCAACAAATCATCAGTTCAGCCTTGAATTTTTGCTCAGATAAGTTGAGCTGACTAAGACTTAAACTGTTCTTAGCAGTCCAATAGTTGCAGACTATCACTCGAACATCTGCTTGTCCCTAAGCCTGAAAAGTACTCGAAGAAGGCTGCCTACAGGCAACCTGCTTCACAAGATTGATAAGATATGGAACGCATATCTTACTGTGACAGGATAAAGCTACACTGGGAGGAGAAGTAATGGGCAAACCAAAACAAGTGAAGAAACTCAAGAAGAAGAAGTAGCTTACATGATCCTGTCTGTAGGCCAATCAAAGCGGATGATTATCCTGAAGGCTCGAAAAGCTGTTTCTAGCTGCTCACATGCCTCTGGAGGCGCACGCTCCCAATTCACTTGCTAACGACTAAATGTCCTGTGTAGTGATTCTTGCCTAGCTCTTTGAGCGGGTAACTGTCTCTCGTTTCCTCTTTCCAAGCGTCCGTTCAAACTCCTGCATCAAATCCCAAGTTATCTGGTCAAATAGCTCCTTGCACAATGGGCACATGTCCTGGCTTCTATTGATTATGTTGGTCAATATATCCAACTGTTCCCGTCCCATAGTATTGATCCCTCTTCTCCTAGTCAGATGTCTGATCTAGCCATATCATCTCAACTATTTAATGGAATTGTCTGCTCAAGCGCGAGTATTGGCATCTCGTTGCATAGTTTATCATGAGGAATAGCTGAGGGAAAGATTCAAAATATTATTCGAGATCATAATATTGATGAAACGTAGATTTCTGACAGTTATTTGTATCATAACTTGGAATGATCTTATACTTCTTCTGAAACGCAGTAGTAAAGTCAACGTTAACCGTGGACTCTGGTGTGGAGTAGCTGGTAGAATAGAAGAGGGCATGAGTCCTCAAGACACCGCTTATAGAGAGATCTTGGAGGAAACTAGACTTCGAAGAACGGAGATAGAGCTTCTGGGGTCGGCGTCACCTATACTACTTCAAATTGACATACAAAATCAGGAGTTAGTATATCCGTTCCTTTTCAAGACATACAATCCTGACATAAAGCTTGACTGGGAACATACCGAATACAAGTGGATAAAACCAGAAATGCTATATGAGTTCGAAACAGTTCCGCAGTTAGGAGATATCATAAGGGCTTTGTCACGGTTCATGTAGAGAGTTGATATTGCTATTGTTCTGCATTCACAATTACCCCTCACGAACGTAACGGAGGGAACAATTCTAGAACTGATAATATATACCTAGCATGTCAAATAGAAGTGAATAGTCTTTTCGCTCTTTCTAATAGCCCATGGTTGTGATCAAAGTGGCACGTATTCACATCAGGAACGTCAAGTTGAGACATCCATCAAAGACGGGACGAAAACGGAGAACTCTAAGAAAGAAATATAAGAGTCAAACCGAGAACGCGAAGATTCTTTCCAGACTCGAGACTTTGGCCTTGGAAGTGCAGAGTCTCAAAAGTGAGATCGCTGTTTTGCAATCTAGTTCGAAAGAACTGTTCGATATTGATCAGTCCTTTGGAGCACATCTCGCTGACGTTAGAGACTACTTTGAGAGGAAGATCCGAGACGTTACGGACAATGCTGAAGACCTTTGCTCAAAAATCGAAGAAATGCAAACGACTCTTGACAGACTGGCAAGAGACCTTGACAAGTTGTTTGAAAGCCCTATTCCAGTAAGAAAGATCGCAATGCTTCCACCAATCACTTCTCAATTGACTATCTACAGAGGTGAAGAAAACCTATCATTTCAGGTGGGAGTAATCCCTGGAATCATTGAGACGGTTATGGAACGTGCAAGAGCGTGTGTAGGCCAGAAGGATAAGCATGATGAAGAGATTGTTGGGGTATTGACTGGTCGAGTCACAGGTAACACAGTGATCATTGAAGAAGCTGTTCCAGGAAGAGCATCATATTCAGGAATGACCGAGGTAGCCCTAGACCCCAACAATCTAGCAGAAATAGTCGATAATATTATCAGGAACGACAAGAATCAGCGGATCGTTGGATGGTACCACTCACATCTAGGTTTGGGCGTCTTTCTCTCAGATATTGACGTCAAGACACAGTTGACTTTGCAGCAATTCTCATATGTTATCGCACTAGTTGTAGATCCGATAAAAAATGAGCATTCCTTCTTCTATGTCGATAAGGAAGTGAAGGAGCCTGATGGAAGACCGAAGACTATCAAATTTGTCAAATCAGAATAAATTAGGCTAGAGCTTGACAAATGGTCTCAATAACTAGGAATATTCCGGGCGTTTACACATATAGTTGAGCCTTAGTTGTCAGAGATGTTTCATACAAACCGTCAGTCTTTTGCAAGGGCTGCTGTAGCGATCGTATATTTATCATGCCTGGTCTTGTTCGCGATCTACACCGCAATACCATGGCTGCTCCCTTTTGGATCTGGAGCCAAAGCCACAAGTCTGCGATTAGTTGCGGCCAAGTCGCATGCAACCTTAGGCGAGAACATACAGATAACCATAGTATCAGTCAGTGATGATGGTAAACTGGATACAGAAAGAGATGATCTCGTTGAGCTATCCACTAACTCCGATAGCAGAGCACGATTAAGCCATAGCAGAATAACTCTTGCAAGAGGGAAGGCGGAGATAACGCTAGTAGATAATTTTGAGGAACCTGTTGTAGTGACTGTAAGGTGGGTAAGTGGGAAAACGATCTTGCGCGGTGACTCGGTTCTTATAAGGATCTCAGGAAGGTAAAACTAGCCGTTGGTCCAGAGAAGATTCACTTCCTTTCACTTGGCCATAGGCGTGGCAATTGGTATTTTTGTATTCTGCATTTACTCTCGTCCCTACTTGATGTTAGGGTTGATCTTCGGAGCGGGACTAGGGATCTCAAGTTATACGTTGTTGGGGACTTGGAAGATCCATAAGTTCAGGACGCGACTAATTACAGCTCTAACGTTTGTCACTTGGATTGGAGCCTTCAGTCTGCTTATTCAGATGAATCCAGACTCATTCATGAGGTATTTGACAAGTCATTTGAACGCTTACGAGTTGAGGATGTTCTCTTCTGAGTTTGTGCATGTCCCCTTCGTCAGACAGCTTCCCAATACCCTAGGTTCAACTATTCTGATGCAGCTATCTCTTCCATGGGCTGAAATCACAGTTCCGCACCCAGTTGAGCGACTTCTCTTTCTGATGGTACCTTTCCATTATCCTCCTATAACCCTAGGGATGTTCATCTTTGTCCTTCTTCCCCACTTGGTTTTGGTTCTTTTGTTTGGCAGAGATGGTGTGGCTGGGTTTGTTACTTCGGCAACCAGACTGAAGCTATTGCCACAAGGGGAAAAGATCGGTGGAGGCTTCAGAGATTCAGAGACAAGTTTAGAACAAATGATGGAAGAATTCTCATTGATGGTGTTAAGAAAGAAGTCAGGTACATCAAATATCTATTCATGGTGTTGCTTCTTCTTCCAAGTTTTCTTCTTGGGATAAACACAATCTGCACATTAGGCTTCATTTTTAGATTTCAATACCCCTTTAGTGCGCTACTCATATTCCTGATGTTGTTTTTCACAGGCATAGTCCTGCCGCTGAAAACTCGTAAGAGGTGGTGGTGTCTTCTCTGTCCAGCTGGTGCAGGAATTGCTCTTGTGGAATCAATAACACCTTTCAAGATCAGTGTAGACGCATCCAACTGCGACAGATGTTATTCCTGTTCTAACGTATGTCCAATGCATGCAATCTCGCCCCAGACGTTCAGCATGAAAAGGGAACCTAACCTAGATTGTGTCAAGTGTTTCCGATGTATAGAGGCTTGTCCACAGGGCGCTGTTGATGTGTATATAAGAGGAACAAGAAGACGCGTCCGCGGACTATTCACATCACTCATGGTGGCAGCTACAGCGTCATGGTATGTCTGGTTTGCAGTCTCTTCTATTGAGTTGTTCAAGATTGTCTTCTGATATTTTACTGATTGACTTGGGAGTACTCACGAGCTACTCATTACCGAGTATGGACTTTTATGTTGCGAAATAGGCTAGTCATTAGCGGTGATTTCCATTGATAGACTGGATTAGGAACCCGATGATTGCCGCCATCCTAATAGCAGCAGTAAATTCGATCAGTTTCATCCTTATCGCACCCTATGCACCTTCTGCTACAGCTGGGGTTGCGCTATTACTTCCCGTATTCATTTTTTCGGACATCTCAAGGCTAAGTCCAATTCTCTATGGTTATCTCACAGGATCCGCTTGGAAGGTGTTCCTGATCTCAGGGATGTGGGGCCTTGGGACAGTAGTTGGGTCTTTAGTATCTTCCCTAGCAAGTGGAAGTTTCAGGATAAGGAAACCCCGCCGGATTGATGTCGCTAGATCTTTCTTTGGTGGACTCCTCATGGGTGTAGGTGTCTCATTAGCTCATGGCTGCAACTTACTTCATTCACTCGGCGGTACTCCCTTGTTGGTACCTGCAAGTATTCTAGTGACAATCTCCATTCTGATAGGCGCCTACGTTTGTTTGAAGCTGATACTGAAGTTTGGAGTTTAAGCTTAGAGTTGGTGTCTGATGGACTTCACGATTGTGCTTCTGATCGCTTTTGTTACAGGGGTGATTCTTGGTTTCCTCTTTCAAAAGGGCCAGTTCTGCATGACTTTGATGCTCACTGAGTCTGTAATCTTCAAGAACCATAAGAGAATAGCCGGGTTTGTAGGCGCAATCTTGGTCTCTGTGGTCCTTTTCAATGTTGCAGCCTTTCTTGGAGTCACTGACAACTTCAATCTACTAAGACAAGTTGGAGTCAATCCGAAGTTCTTTCAGGCACCTCTAGCCATTGATAGAAGCTTGATTGGAGGCCTAATCTTCGGTTTTGGAATGATTCTTGCAGGTGGTTGTGTTGCCGGAGTACTGTTCAGAATAGGTGAGGGACAGTTAAGTTCCGTGATCGCTTTCTTCGGCATCATGGCTGGCTTTGCTACTGCAATCGCCCTCGAGATTGTAGGTGTTATCGGCCTCGAAGCAAGCCTGTATCCGCCAGGAGTTCTGCTCTCACAGATACTACAGGTTCCAGTCATTCCTCTGGTGACTTTGACTGCAGTATTTCTCCTGGCTCTGTTGCTGGCTCTACTTAGGAATGCGCGTTCAAGAGTCTTCCTTGCTATTCTATTGATTTTCTTCCTCGCAATAGTACTCTTGTACCACTCTGAACGACAGTCAATACAATCAATAGCTCCGCCAGTTGAACTAAACGAAAAGCAAGTCGAAATAAATCGATTCATAAGCTCGTTCCATGTTGCCGTCAGCAATCGCTCGACCGCGAAAATTGTCCCATTCTTTACCGACGACGCTTTAATGGTTCTTCCAGACGGCAGGCTAATCAGGAATGTCACCATGATCAAGAGCTATTATGAGAAAGAAATTGTGCTATACCACCAGTATATCATCTACGGTAAGGTTTCTAGCATAGAGGTAGCGGATAACAAAGCCACAGCGGTTTACAATTCAGGTCTAAGGTCATGGTCGCTTGGTGCTACCCAACCTCCTTACATTCCTTACCGCGAGACTTTTACTTTGATTCGTATTGCTGATGCGTGGAAAATAGAAAGCCTAGTGTTAAATGCCAGAAGGTCAGAATAGAGAGGGTCAATCGATGCCCAGGAGAATGCTAGTTTGGGGACTGCTTGCTGCACTTCTTGTTACAGTGGGCGTCTCCTTGGCAGTACTTGCTCCACCTAAGATTGAGCCGCGACGGACTGAGCAAGCTGAGGTGAAGTTCCTCTTCTCTGGTGACTCTGGAAAAATTACACAACCATTTCACATACCAACAAACAAATGGCGAATCTCTTACGCCGTCCAAGCCTCAGACAACTCTTTCTTCAAATTCGTTGTCTACCACAATGGATCTGGTCTTCCACTGACTGAGATTCCAGATCTATATACTACTGAGAGCAGTTATGTCGATGTTAACAGCGGACCTGGAGATTACTATCTCGTCATAACATCCTCACTAGCGCGATGGGAAATCACGGTAACTTCGATATCTGATTAAAGGAGTAAGACAATCTTGAAAGAGCCCGCCACCAGAGGACACTCGTTGGACGTCAAAGGTACATGCTGCCCCTATCCACAACTCAAAACGAAAGTTACTCTTGACAAGATGAATCCTGGTGAGATATTAGAAGTACTAACTGACGATCGAACAACTGCAGACAACATCTGTCTGGCTGTGAAGCAACTCGGAGACATCGTTCTAGATGTTAAGGAGAGAGAAAGAGAATTTGTTGTTTCCATTGAGAGATCGGTACGTGGCCATATATCCGCCTTGAAAATGGACCTTGCCAAATAAGCCCCAAATGACAAGCCATCTCGAATTTCCTAAGGCGCGCCCTGAAGTAGTATAACTAAACATATCGTATTAGACGAGCTCCTTTACCAAACCACTGTGGGAAGTCTTTGGGATGATTGAGAGAAAACACAAATTCGAGACTTTGAGCGCGCGCTACCTTGGCCTCATGTTCCTCTCACTCATTTTTGGTATCCGAGGAGTCTTCTGAATCACGTTATATATACTACATAACAAAGTAGTACTATTATTGTGGTGAACACCGTGACAAGGCCAGGACCAATAGCAAACATTGAGGATCAAGATCTGCAGGTGCTTTCACATCTAGGGAAAGAGAAAGGTATTGGCTTCAACGAACTCTGGCGAAGACTCAAGTCTGACGGTCACGGGGTAAGCTACTCAACCCTCTCAAATACTCTCAAGAGACTTCGATCCAGAGCTTTCGTAGACATTACTGTTGAACAAGCTAATAGAAAGATCCCGCAGCACACCTACTCAATAACTGACCAAGGACAAGAGTATGAACTGCATCTAAGTGACAAATTCAAACTCTCACTGGTGGAAACCAAGAAGATTGTGAAAGCCAGAAAGGGAGAAATTAGATACAATCAAGTTATTTTAGGTGAGATGCCTTACACTTGCGAGATCGAGCTGTCCTCGCCCAGTCTAACAAAGGAAAAAGAAGAGGAAATAACTCAATTCGCAGGTACCGTCGGAGACACAGTAACATCAAATATCGCAGAAAGCTTGAACCAAGCCTACTCAGGATTTATTGCTCTCTTGGGTGGTGGCAAGAAAAAAGAGGCTTTCGATTATCTGAAAAAGGCGCTCGCGTTCAAACTCAAACTCACAATAGCATTCGATGGGAGCAGAGCAAACGTAGACGAGGCTTGGCAACAGACACTCAAAGACGACGAAGAGATATCAACGGCCATTCAGGCAATCAATACCCCATCACATGCAGAGCTGCTCAGCTGCTGGATATTCAGCCTCCTCAACATAGTATTTCCACATGAGAGACTGAAATATGATCTTTCGAAGATCGATGGTTGGGCACAACTTGTAACAGACCGATCTAATAAGATTCGGGCTGAGAAGAAGCTCCCCTTGCTCGATGAGAAACAGGTACAACTTTACCTAAGGGAACAAATTGGAAAAGGTGCGATTTCCTTGACACCAGTGCACGTGGACACAGGAATAATGCAGTTTCACGACAAGGTACCGGAAACTGAACCTGACGACTCTTACTCATTTCTGCTTGGTCTCACATCAACCCTTAAGACGATGTTTGAAAGCAGAAGCCAGTAGTTCACACATTAGTTCAAAGAGCCCGCGTTAATAGCCCTAAGACTGTTCATACAACAGCGAAACAATTACTAAATGGTAGCACGTTCAGAATTCTCAGTAGCTTGACTTCAGTTCATTAATGTTAATGCCAAACCTTAAAGGGAGTACTGTGCACTCTTCAGATGGGAAATTCACCTTGTCTTGGCCATACCAGAAGCCTAAGAAATGCTGGAAATGCGGTGGATACAAAATCTATGTACCAGAATTCGGCAAGTGGAGATGCCCTCAATGTGACAAAACTCGTACAGCATATCCTCCCCAACAATATCCTGCCCCGTCGTATCCCCAGTACGGTTATGGTCAACGTCAGCATCCAATCTATCGTGGACCACCAACTCCTGCCTATAGACAACAATATACTCCCACCTACCAAGTAGCCCAGTCATACGCCAGTACGATGCTTGCCGGCAGCAAGCTTTGTATCTATTGCGGTGCTTCAATGAGAGAAGATGAATTGATCTGTCCTAAGTGTATGCAAAGAGCGGTCACGGTATAGGACAGTAAGCGGGTTATTTCTATTAGATCTATTGTTTGGGTGACCTACTCGAACGACCCCCTCTCTCTGGAGACAGATTTCAATTCTCAGCCCCAATAGCGCGCGCTGACTTGCCAAGCCTGACATGACCTGACTCGAACTCATTAAACGATCACTATCACACATGAATAGGTCTAGAACACCAACAACAAGAGCCTAAACCCCTACCCCCTGACAAGCGATAATATGCTAAGTCTGCAAGCACAAGCACACGCCGAGACAGTGCCAATGAGCCCATGCCCAGAGAGCACGCACACGGCGCACCCCTACCCAAACAAGTCGCACCTACACGCTCAGTCTTTTCTTGAGCCTCATTCACGAGATCCGCGTTTGTAGCGCGTGCTATACACCGTCTGACTAGATCGACTGGCCCCAGAATTTGGACTTCCACAAACGACTTCGATTGTTTTAGCGCACGGTCTCTAGTTCTTGACCATTTGATCCAAGTAGACTCTTATGGCCCACATTTTTATTCTCAGAGCAAGAGAGATAGAACTGAGAAGTGCCAAGCAATGATCGATGACGTTAGCGTTTGCATAGTCGGAGCCGGTAAAATGGGTGAGGCTCTAATACATGGTCTAATCTCAAAGAAGGCAATCGCACCAAGCAGACTTTTTGCGGTTGACACGCTATTAGATCGATGTGAATATGTCTCAAAGAAATATGGAATAGTATGCGATACTGATGTAACCAAGCTAGCTCTCAACTCCAACGTAATTATTATTGCTGTGAAACCGAATGATGTAGAAAGAGTTGCCGACAAGCTCAGAACACTCTTAACGTCAAAACAGCTTGTCATCACAATAGTTGCAAGGATCTCTTCAGAATTTCTATCCAAGATTCTTGGCGGTGAAATTCCTGTGATTCGGGCTATGCCAAACATAGCTGTACTTGTAGGTGAGGGCATGATAGCCATTTCACGAGGCCCAAATAGCTCAACCGAACACATCGCCTTGGCCGAAGAGATTTTCAGTTCAACTGGCAAAGTCGCCATCGTAGATGAGAAAGATCTAGACGCGGTCACAGCGCTTAGTGCAAGCGGTCCGGCTTACATCTTCATGATAATAGAGGCCTTAAGCGACGGTGGAGTTACAGTTGGATTGGAAAGAGACATCTCGACTCTTTTGGCGACTCAGACAACCCTGGGAGCCGCCAAGATGATTCTTGAAACGAGGGAACATCCAGCTAAACTAAGAGATATGGTTACTACTCCTGGCGGCACTACCGTTGAAGGTTTACTAGAGCTCGAGAAGAAAAAGGTGCGTGCAGCTCTTATTGAAGCCGTAATCAAGGCGACTGAGAAGTCTCGGGGGCAACTAACGAAATAGAAGATAGAACTGAAAAGAAATGGAAAAGATTGGCATACTAGTGGTCAGTTACGGATCAAGGGACTCAGCAATTATCGATGCTCTAGCTCGAAGTGAAGAATACGTACCAGAGCTCTATATTGCTGATAAACAGAATAATCCTTTCAACCTCGAGAAAGCGAGTTGCGGCGGGGCGCACGCTGTTATCCCAGAACTCTCAATTGAGAAAATCTGCGACTTCGCCGAAAGGCATAGGAACAGAATTCGCTTTGGCATAGTCGGCTCCGAAGGCCCGATAATCCAAGGGATTAGAGACCTGATTGAAAAAAGGATAAAAATACCAATTATCTGCCCCACAAAGCGGTATGCTATTGAAGGAAGTAAAGTCCGTCAACGTAACATGCTTCAACTGTGCTCCCCCAAATCAAATCCCCTTTTCAAGGTCTTTGATCCGGTTGACTTAGGGCCCGACCCAAAGACTCAGTTCAAAGATTGGTTGCTCGAACTCGGGGGCCCAGAAAATGCAGTCATAAAACCGGATAGACCTGGCTTCGGCAAAGGTGTCGGCGTTGGTGGTGAACACTTCAATTCAGTTGAGGAGGCGTACAACCACTTCTGGTCAATCTACGGAGGCAATTCTGAGAGAGTCGTAATTGAACAGAAGATAGAAGGCGAGGAATCGAGCTACCAAGCTTTCTGTGATGGAAAACATCTGATCACTCTTCCCGAAACACGTGACTACAAGAGGGCTTTCCAAGATGACTACGGACCTAACACAGGCGGAATGGGTTCCTATAAGGGCGAAAATGAGCTCCTTCCTTTCATGAAACCCTCAGACAGAGAAGAAGAAATCAAGATAGTCAACAACATCTTTAGACATCTTGCTGAGGGCGGAAATAATCCTGAGTTGAGAGGAATTCCTTTCTATGTAGCATTCATGCACTCTGCTAACGGACCCAAGATCCTAGAGATAAACAGTCGACCTGGAGATCCAGAGATAATAAACATCCTGCCAATAATTAACCAAGATTTTGTCGAACTCTGCTTGAACATGATTGATCAAGAGCTTTATTCAGTGAAATTCAAGCCCGTATCAAGCGTCGTGACCTATAAGGTTCCTCCAGCCTACGGCGGATATGCACAGCAGTTCCCCAGTGAGGTGAGTAGAGAAGAAGTTGGGGCACCTCTTAACCTACAAGACGGATATGAATTTGCACATAGGAATTCTGACAATTTAAGACTCTATCCAGGCTCCATGGAACTTAGGTCTGATGGCAAGATCTACTCGCTCTCATCCAGAACCATCTGCTCAGTTGGAATAGCAGGGACAACAGATGAAGCTAGGAAATTCTCACTATTGGGCATAGAAAAGATACATGGAGGAGGACTATGGTACCGAAGCGACATAGCCTCGAGGAAACACATCAACAGAAGTATTGAGCACATGAATCGGTTGAGGTCTAAGTGAGCAGGATCTTCATAACGGACTGTGAAGGCCCAATCTCAAAAAACGACAACGCATTTGAACTATTGGAGAGACTGATCCCAGATGGAGCTAGGCTTTTCTCACTAATCAGCAAATATGACGATATTCAAGTCGAAATCGTGAGGAGGCAGCACTATAAACCTGGAGATACGTTAAGACTCATACTTCCATTCCTCAAAGCATACGGCGCAACAGATGCGCTCTTCAGGAGTATCTCAGAAGAGACCCTTAGGCTTGTTCCAGGGGCGCGAGAGACCTTAGGCTTGGTCAGCAAAGTTATGCCTTCTTTCATAGTGAGCACTAGCTACGAGCATTACATTGAATCCTTATGCCAACTCATAGGATTTCCCAAGAGTAATACTTACTCGACGAAGCTTAATCTAGATTCCTTCAAGATTCCAGACTGGGAAATTGAAAGAGTCAAAACGTGGGCTGACAAGCTAACCAAGCTCTCGCCGCCAAGAATACCTCCCAAAGCACGTTCTATTCAGGACTTTGACAAACAAGATCGAGAAAACATAGAATTCCTCGATCAGATCATCTGGCACGAAATACATGGAATGACCATTGGCAGAATCATTACAATCGTTAAACCTGTTGGCGGAGCAGAGAAAGTTGAAGCAGTTAAGGACATACTCCGAAGACACAACAGTGATCTTAAACAGACAGTCTACTTCGGCGATAGTATAACTGACTCTGAACCACTCAAGTACGTTAGAGAGGGTGAAGGCCTCGCCGTATCCTTCAACGGCAACGAATACGCAATAAGGCAAGCTGAGCTGGCAATTCTGTCAGGTGATACCCTGGCTACAACTATTATTGCTTTGATCTTCAACAAAGGAGGAAAAGAAGCTGTGAGGCAACTTGTTGCCAGTTGGGATTACGACCAAATTGAGAAGACTTTGGGAACACAGCTTAGAATAAAGGCAGAAGAGGTCTACCACGCAGGTCTACCACAAGTCGAAATAGTTGCGGAGAACAACATAGAAAGATTGACAAAAGAGAGTTCCCTTTTCAGAAAGCAAGTTAGAGGAGAGGCTATAGGCAGTCTTGGATAATTGAGCAATATGGTGGCAATATCATGGGAATTGAGAAAGTAGAAGGTACTTATGCAGAAGCCTTTGAGGGCATCTTTGCCAGGCTAATTATCACTTCTGATGATGAAGAGACTCTGAAGGCTGCTGCTGAGGACTCAACAAGTACGCCATCTATTGTAATCGGCAGAGTCGAGGGAGGTTATGAGAAGCGAATCAAGCATAGTGAGACTCCTGATGGCCGCAATGGTGTGATCGTTCAGTTTTGGGGCGGCATAGACTCGTCAAAGCCGCTACAGGATTCCGTCAAAAGGTTCGAGATCGAGCTTTCTTACAGAATAAGGCAGGACATACTTGTAAAACCCTTCACAGCAGTATACAATGCCCTCAACGGCGCGGTAGGACAGATCGATACCATGGAAAGGATCGGCCATTGTGGTGATGGCTTCGAATGGGAGGAGGACCTCAAAGGTAGAAGAATCATAAACGTCCCAATAATGGTGCCTGACTTCCGCATTGAAAGATATCTCGGCTATG
Organism: Candidatus Bathyarchaeota archaeon; assembly: GCA_026394315.1. Lineage (GTDB taxonomy): Archaea > Thermoproteota > Bathyarchaeia > 40CM-2-53-6 > RBG-13-38-9 > JAPKYM01. The sequence goes on from JAPKYM010000213.1 coordinate 31,449, forward strand.
GCTTGGGCGTTATGGGAGGCAACTTCTGGTACATGTGCAAAACCAAGAAAGCTGTCTTTGAAGCCGGAAGAAGAGCCTTAGAGGCAATTCACCAAATAGATGGTGCGGTAACACCATTCGATATTTGCTCAGCAGGTTCCAAACCAGAGACAAAGTTCCCATGGATTGGCCCCACAACCAATGAAGCATATTGCCCCTCACTTAGGGATAAGCTCGGAACACGCTCAAAGATCCCTGAAGGAGTCGAATACATTCCAGAAATCGTCATAAACGGCGTCTCACTCGCAGTAGTATCTGAAGCCATGAGAGCAGGCATAGAGAGCATATGGGATCTACCTGAAGTTTCTTGGATATCTGCTGGAAACTACGGTGGAAAACTCGGTAGATACCGAGTGCGTCTAAAGGAGCTATTTGGTTGAGACCAGACATTGTAGGTTTCGGAGCGCTTAATCTTGACAAACTCTACAGAGTAAGTAGGATAGCTGAAGCTGGGGACGAAACTTTCGTAAAAGGCTTAACCATCTCACCTGGAGGTTCAGCTGCAAACACAGTAGTGGGTTTGTCTCGTCTAGGAGTGCGAACAGGATACATCGGCAAGTTGGCCAGAGATATCGAAGGAGACTACCTTCTAAAGGATCTTCAGAGAGAAAAAGTGGAAATAAGCGGGATCAAACACTCTAAGCATGGAAGGACCGGTGTTTGCATAGGTTTCATAGACGACCTCGGCGAAAGAGTACTCTACATCGACCCCGGCGTCAACGACTCCTTGAAATTTGACGAGATAAGGCTTGAATATGCAGACTCATCAAAATTCCTTCATCTTACATCCTTTGTTGGTGGGGCTCCCTTTGACGCACAGAAGCGATTGGTCAGGAATCTACGAAGAGCAGAAATTTGCTTAGATCCTGGTGAACTGTATTCAAAGAAAGGAATCAGCGTTCTTAGTCCTCTCCTGAAAAGGACACTAGCCATCTTGCCAAATGAAAAAGAGATCAGAGCGCTTACAAAGAGGGGGTACAAAGAAGGTTCACGAACTCTTCTTTCCCTGGGAGTAGAACTCGTCGCAGTAAAACTGGGCAAAAGAGGATGCTACGTTACTGATGCAAAAGAGAGCCACTTGATTCCGGCGTCCAAAATTGCACCAAAGGACACGACAGGAGCCGGTGACGCATTCTGTGCTGGATTCATCTACGGATTACTACATGGTAAGGATCTCTACGCTTGCGGAAAGCTGGGAAATCTTGTAGCCTCACGATGTATAGAAGAGTACGGAGCCAGAACAGGATTACCATTATTGGCCGATCTACCGCGAATCTGAGCGAGTCCATAACACCCAGATTTAGAGACCAGCAATCATTGATAGAGAAGAATTGGCAGATATTGATTACTCATATGTTCTGAGAAAACCTAGATCATCTCATCCTCATTCTTGCGGAAATTTCTTCTGGTGATTCTTATCCTGACATAAAGCAGGATTACAGCAGAAACGATTATCAAAGCAAGTACTATTGGCACTAGATTCCTTATTATGAGGGACTCTTTCCAGCTTGTTCTTTCAGCCTCATTTTGTGTTACTTCCTCAAAGAGAATCGTCAGTGTGCTATTGCCATTGATCGTAAGGGTCAGAAGTCTGTCTTGTCTCATATATTGGGTGCTATTCCCATCCAAACTGGATAAGATCAAACCCTTTCTCACGAATTGTCTCGTACCGATTCTTGACTCACTTGTATAGGCTTCTAATGTGTGCTTACCTACGCGAGTCTGTAGTGTGAGAGGCTTACCTTCTATTTTATACTTGGTGTTGTCAAAGAAGATGACAGTTGGAACCTCCAATGGTGACGTCTGTATCGTTAGCCTCGTGAAATCTGAAACTATTATGCAAATTGAAATTGCGTCCGAGTACGATCCTCCCCTCGCTGTAATGACTATTGACTGCTCACCCGTGGATGCTGCCGATGTTGCTCGCACGGTTACAGGGCAATAAGTCCCACCGTCTGTGGAATTCAAAAATATAGGTGAACGCAACTCGACCGTAACCTCTCCGGGAACAACAGTGTCGAAGTCCACTCGTCCTCTGTAGCCAAGAGACCTTATCGAGAACAGAAACTTGGAATCGTACCCGGCTCCCACACTGAAACAATGCGTTGGCCCCGTTAGGTAAAAACCCTCAGTTGACCTACCTGACGCCTCATGACTAGACTGTACGCTCTGAAAGGTAAACATCAGAAACCATAGTACAAGAAGCCCAGTCTTGTTTGTGCTCAAATCTGTTCGCATCCTGTTACTATACAGTCTTCAGTCACTGTAACCCACTCATTCCTTCACTCATAGGACGCAAAAGCCAAGGTTGCTACATCACCCAACAGTTGAGTCCCCTGTAATTCCAGAGATCATCCGATTCAGTAAAGTCTCGAATTACGACTGAAATCAAATGACTATTAATTGTATTGGTTCATCCGTCCAACCGCATCTTCGGTTCGATTTTTCCGAAATTGAAGTTTGTTACCCGCAGAAATTATAGAAACCGTAGACCGAACGTCTGCGAGTATTTCTAGGAAGACTTCAAAGCGTTTATTAAAAAGGCAAGAGATAGAGACACTAGATAGCGCACGACTTGACCTGAGGAGATGCAGAGTTTAGTTATGAAAATAACACCAAAAGATCAAATCAAACCTAAAGGATTGAAAGGAATATCAGACCAGCAACTTGAGTATCATTTTGAAACACATTACAAAGGATATGTCAACAAGATCAATGAGATATGGGACAAGCAACAGACAACCGATCGTAGCAAGGCAAACCAGAACTTTAGTGATTTTAGGGAACTGAAGGTTGAAGAAAGCTTCAACTGGATGGGGGCAGTCCTTCATGAACTATACTTTGAAAATATAAAGGATGGCCAAGGGACACAACGTGGAACAAAGCTAAATCAAATGATCGAGGAGAGCTTCGGTTCTTTCGAGAAGTGGAAGGAAGATTTCAAAGCATGTGGAGTGGCCCTTAGGGGTTGGGCGATTCTCGTATACGATCTATCAAGTAATAGGCTCATGAACAATGGTCTAGATGCCCACAATTCCTACGGATTCTTGAATGCAATTCCGTTGCTTGTCTTAGACGTTTATGAGCATGCCTACTACACAGATTACGGACCAAAGCGGGCATCATATATTGATGCATTCTTTGAAAACATCAACTGGAACGTGGTGAATGGTAGATTAGTCACTACCCTAAAATCTGCCTCTCCCTGAGACACTCAACATAACGACCAGCTGGTATCTTGACCCCCATCTCATAGCACACCCGTATCCTTCAATACTTATCTGCCGTATAGAAGAGTACCCTACGGATCATTATGGGCTGGTCCATACATAGTCTTGAAGGTGGATGGAGACGTAGCCTTTTCAATTACTTGGTTTTTCTTGTCCTATCTTTATCTCGACACCAACCGTTTTCTTAACCAAGTCAGCAAGCTGGTCTGCTTGGGGTTCCTTGCCTTGCTTCCCGGCGATAGACACTATTAGTGGATACTCTCTTCCTCTCCGAACTCTAATGAGGGTAGGTTTCAGCCATTCGCTTACCTCCTCTGTGATGAATATTATTGATGTCTCCTGATTCCGAAGTAGTTCGATTAGTCTTTCCTCTGCCTCCTTTACATTGTCCGCTGGGTAACTGTTGCAAATTCCTGTTATCTTGAAATATGTGGCTGTTTCTCTGTCAGCTATGACTCCTATAGTAGCCATTTTCCCCTACCAACTCGTGCCTCTCACGACAAGAAAGAGCGAACCAATATGTCTCTTGTCCTACTAATTCTTCTTTCACCTTACAGGAGTGTAATCTAGAATTGCTTGAGTATATCCTTTTTCTCCATGGTTCGATTGCAGTAATGGCAACGGAGACGTATGGGTTCCACTTCTTGAACGTGAAAGAGTGAACTTACAGGCTCTTTGGAGTTTGATATACAAACGGGATTCCCACACTTGATTATTCCGGTAATATCTCTGGGCAGGCTGACCTTTTTCTTTTCCACAACATCATACTCATGAATTATGTTTATTGTTGCCTTAGGCGATATTAGAGCAATCTTGTCTACATCTTCGGGCTTGAGTTCCCCACCCTCAATCTTCACTATGTCTTTCTTTCCAATGTGTTTGCTCGGGACATTTATGACTACGCCTACAGTATTGGTTTCTTTACCGGTTACGTTGAGTATTTTCAGTACGTCCAAGGCGTATCCAGCCGATATGTGATCTATCACAGTCCCGTTTCTGATCTTTTTGACGTATAGTTCAGCCTTACCGACTTGTGACATAGATCCTCACTGATAGAATTCGGTGGAGAACATATTTGACAATAACTCATTAGATTAGTCTGCTGGATAATCTAGCTCGTTGGCTGGTTCTCATCTTGATACCTTTCCAGCTTGTCCCTGCCACGGGCGTGGGAGAGATAATATGATATTATTTGGGTCATTTTCTCTCCTTCAACAAGAAAAGCGTCGTGACCATAGGTTGAGGGTAACTCGTAGTAAACCACGTCTTTGTTTGCCCCCCGCAGAGCGTTCACCAGCTCTTCAGACTCTAATGGTGGATACAACCAGTCTGAACTGAAGGAGATCACTAGAAACTTCCCCTTTGTTACTGTCAATGCTTCTTCAAGTGAGCTATATCCATTCGTTATGTCAAAATAGTCAATTGCTTTAGAAATGTAGAGGTAGGAATTTGCGTCAAACCTTTTTGTGAACGTTTCGCCTTTGTAATGGATGTAACTTTCAACCTGAAACTCAGGTTTGAGACTGAAACTAAGCCTATCTCTTTCCTGCAACCTCCGGCCGAATCTTATCCGAAGGGTTTTGTCACTTAGATATGTTATGTGACCGATCATTCTAGCTACAGATAAGCCATCAGTGGGAGGCGCCCTACTTCCATAGTAGTTACCGCGTTGCCACTTGGGATCGCTCATGATTGCCCTCCGACCTACTTCATTCAAAGCGATGTTCTGAGGTGACTGCCGAGCTGCTGTAGCGATAGGTATACAGAGAGCCGCCCGCTCAGGATATGTAACTGTCCATTGAAGAGCTTGCATTCCAGCCATAGATCCTCCAACTACTGCAAGCAACTGATCTATTCCAAGATAATCGATCAGTTCTCTCTGAGCCTTCACCATGTCCTTTAAGGTAACCATCGGGAAGCCTAGGGCGTATGGTTTCCCAGTCTTCGGGTTAGTTGAACTAGGTCCTGTAGAGCCTCTGCACCCACCTATAACATTAGAACAAATTACAAAGTACCTGTCGGTATCGAAGGCTTTCCCAGGACCAATCATATTGTCCCACCATCCAGGTTTGGGATCATTCTTGTGGTGTTTACCAGCAACATGAGCGTCTCCGGAAAGGGCGTGGAAGACTAGTATGGCGTTGCGTCTGTCTGAGTCGAGTTTTCCATAGGTTTCATACGCCAAGGTTATGGGGCCGAGCTTTCTTCCACTATCAAGCAGCATTTTGTTTGGTGAATTCGCAAAAGTGAAAGTTTGAGTCTTGACTATTCCTACTGATCCTGCTTCCATTTAGTGTACCACAATCTCTGACTTTGATCTAGGTTATTGGTGTTCTCTATCGACACTCCCCAATTGAAATCCAGACCTTAGTAGCTTCTCACTATGATATTCCTGTGTTAAACTACTTCTGTGAACAGTATTCCGATTGGAATCTCTTTTATTGCTTTCCACCCCTCAAGTTATCTATGGAACCTTAGGAATTAGATGTGGGGCTTTGCATGAGTCTTGCTGGAAGGGATATAATTTCAATACGCGACTTCACGAGATTTGACATTGATCATATGCTCTCAGCTGCAGATCAAATGGAGCTACAAGCCAAAAGTGGTTCTGACATTCTCAGAGGCAAGATTATGGCTACTCTCTTTTTCGAACCCAGCACCAGAACCAAACTAAGCTTCGAGTCTGCAATGTATCGGCTTGGTGGATCATGCATAGGATTTGCTGAACCTAGCACCGCATCTGTACAAAAAGGAGAGAACCTATCAGATACTGTACGGGTCGTGGAGAACTATGCTGACGTCTTAGTTATTAGGCATCCTCTTGAGGGAGCTTCGCGGTTAGCGGGTGAAGTTACCGATGTTCCTGTAGTGAATGCAGGCTCAGGCTCTGAGGAGCATCCTACCCAAGCAATACTTGACATATACACTATGAAGCGGGAGTTCGGCCACATAGATGGTTTAAAAGTCGCCATGGTGGGTGACCTTCGCTATGGCAGGACTGTGCATTCTCTTGCATACGCCCTCTCTCTTTACAAAGATGTCAAATTGTGCCTGATCTCTCCTGACCTACTGCGAATGCGGCACGAAGTTCTTGAGGACATTGGACGTAATATAGACTTTGAGGAAGGCAAAGACCTCGGGAAGATTCTAGGCGAGGTCGATGTCATATATATGACACGAATACAGAAGGAACGATTCGCTGACCTTGCTGAATATGAAGCTATTAAGGGTTCATATAGACTCACTCAAGCTGACCTTAAACATTGTAAGAAAGGCGCGATAGTTATGCATCCTTTACCTAGGGTTGATGAGATCGATGCCGATGTTGATGGCACCATATATGCTAGATATTTCAGACAGGTCTGGTACGGGGTGCTTTCGCGGATGGGTTTGTTGGCTCTTATTCTTGGAGCGATCACGTGATTTTGCGCATGAGTCAGTCTAGGATAACGAGTACATAGTTCTACTCTCTATATCCCTTCTCTTTGATTCAGCCCACAACGTCAGTGGTGTATATGTTGCTGAAGATCTGCCGAATGTGATCAAGTTTGTCGCGCCGCACGATGGACACTTTGAAGCTATGCCAAGGGAAGTTTTGTTGCACCTCCGGCAGTAGGAGAAGTTGGTGGTGTAGGTGAAGAATCTCAGATGGTTCTGGCATGCTTGCTCTGTAAGATGTAGTAGCTCCTTCGGATCTTGCTCTTTCGGAGCCAAATAGATAGGTGTTAAGTGTCCTCCCAAGGACTGTTCTTGGAATTTGCTTTCTAGGGCAATTCTCTGATGAAGATCTATCTTGGCTGCTAATGGAACCACAAAGAGATCTGTATAGTAGGGATAGTCCCTAATCCCTTCAGTTGCCACTTGCCCAGGACCATATCTCGCCATATCAAGCTTTGCGAGCCGGGATGAAGCCTCATCTTGAGGCCTTTGTGCAACAACTAGACGCATTCCCAGCTTCTTGGAAGCGGACTCTGCAAAGTCGTTTATTTCTTTCAGTATCTTTAGAGCAAATTCCATGGCTCTTTCGTTCTCATTTAGAGAGGCCCCTATGAATGCCTTTACAGCTTCATATAGCCCTACGAAACTAATTGCATAAGTCGCGTTCTTTTCAATGAAATAGGCACTCTCAGCACCTCCCGACAGAAGCGGGAGTAATGACTGCTGGAGCCTCTCTTTGAGAACCTCGCTCTTCCTCTGGAAAGCTGCAGCCACAAGATTGAGATTCGTCTCAAGTATGTTCTGAAATCTGTCTATCTTTCTGTGCGATTCGTAGGCAATCCTCGGCAGGTTTAAGAAGATTGTGTCGGCATTGCCCGTCCTCATGCAGTCGTCTTCCCAGTTACCTGTCCAGGAATTATCAATTCTTAAGCCAGTTGCAGTATAGACTGCCTTTTCTTCGCTTCCGAGATTTGCAAAGTATGGCAGGAAGGATGTTGCCGCGAATTGATGTATCTTCATCAGTAAATCATGCACTCTCTTGTTACTTTCATTTGGACCCCTGATCTTGAAGATGAGTCTAGGATTAAGGAGAGGTTTCTCTTTTGACGCCTCGATAGCGGCGTCAACTGCTGCTTCTAGCAGATCGTTCGCAGACTCTGTATAATCGCCATATTTCCCAAGGTTGTTACCTTCAGGTCCATTGACTTTGATACTATTGAGGAATTGTGGGATACTAAGTTCAAAACCAAGAGAGAGGCTGCTACCAATATCCTGTGAGTAGACATCATGACGAATGTTCGTAAAGAATTGATAGAGTGAATCTCTCAGCTGGTCTTTGGAAACCTTGGATACGTATGGTGCTAGGAATATGTTGAACATGTCAAAACACTGTTCACCAGACACTTCGTTTCTTGCTAGCTCGTATACCTGTTGTGCAGCAAGCAGAGCAGTCTGAAATGTCTTTGGAGGCTTTTTTGTTGGTAACCCGTTCTTGAGAAAGAATCTTAGGTCCTGCATGACCTCGCTCGGTTTGAGTATCCATTCTCCTAGATTATCAATATGCAAGACTCCAGAAAGGTGAGCGTCGGCAATGCTTCTCGGTAGGAAATTCAGGAGTACGTATTCCTCGATAACGGCATTTCCAGCTGCATAAGTCACAGCCTGAGCATTAAGCATCCTTTCACTGGAATATTTGAGTAGCTCTGAAACATCATGAACAGGCATCCCGAGTCTTGTTAGTTTGTGACGATAATCTTCAAGGCGTTTCTCAATCAGTATGGCGTTAATGAACTCTCTTATCAGAGGCGCTGTCAGGTAACTTGTCCGTAGCCTGAGAAGTCGCTCTTCAGCTTCTGCCGCTATTTCTTGGGCCAATTCATAAGGAACACCAGCCTCATTGATCAGTGAGTTCGCTATTTTCTCTCTCTCAAACTCCTCTAGAGAGAGCTTAGATGTTCTGACATACAACTTCCCTTTCTTTGCAGCTACGTACTCCTCCAAATCCCTCTCGAAGGTTACCACGATTTCTCCGAGCTCGGTTATTCCATATTTCTTTGTGTTCTTGTCCAGCGTGACCAGACGTGTTCCAGTTACGCTCTTAAGGTGATAGACAAACTTACCTGCGTCACGTATCGGATCGAGACCTAATGCGGACATCACTTCGGTGTAAGGAAGTGGCCCCTTAGACTTCAGTAGCTTTAGGATTCGAAGCCTTACTGGCGAGGAGGCTGCGTTTAGTATGTCGACTCCAGATTTTTCGAATGACATTGACATTACTACTGCCTCTGTTTGGGATATCTGGAGAGTGATCTTTGTTTAAAAGAATAGACAATTCATTCGAGTATAGTACACTTTCTTTGAGTTGGTGTTCTTGACAGGGTTAATGCATGCTAGGTGGGTGTTAAACTGGTTCGACTACATAGAGTGTAATTGTGTAACACATAGGAACATTTATACGGGTGACTCGTATATCCTATGGGTTGAGGATGAGCGAGATGAAAAACGCTGGCGTCTTATGCGCGCTCTTTAGCTCACCACAGAGCAAACTCATACTACAACAAGAAGAACGAGAACAACCTCTATACTTTCTGAAGATACCCGGGCAAATCAAGCCGTAATCTTCTCCCTCCTCTTTTTTCTTTTCTCCTATTGGGGCCCTCACGGGCCCAATAATAAAACCAGACCACGTCATCGACCAATATTCATTAGGCTCAAATATGGCGCTACGTAACTTCGTTGTGGAGTAAGGCTCCAGGTGCTGTCAAACGGTTCCAGATGTGGAACTAGACGATTCTAACACTACTTTTGCGACTGTAAAGAGTTTGATCGAGAAGTTCATCCAAGATAGAGATTGGAAAAGATTCCATACGCCAAGAAACCTCGCTGAATCTATCAGTATAGAGTCCGCGGAGCTGCTGGAAATATTTCAATGGATCACCACAGACGAAGCCCATCTTATGAAGAATGCTGCCAATTTTGAAAGATTACAAGAAGAACTTGCAGACATCTGATCTATTGCATAAGCATGTTTAATGCGATAGGAACAGACATCGTGAAGGCGCTTGTAGATAAGATTCAGAAGAATGAGACGAAGTATCCCTCTGAAGTTTCCAAAGGAACTTACTCAAAAATGGGCTGAAGTGGGCATGATATCTGGCGAGATAAATAGGAATCATGTACTATCGGCACTAGATGAAATAAAGAAAAGTGGAGCGCGCGCTCTCTAGCCGGTAGACGATTTAAATACCTAGAACCCCACCGACACCTCAAAGAAAAGCGAGAAACGAAAAAGCCTATTTCAAGCCTGAACCAGAGAAACAGTAACATATTTGAGACCCCTGGCGGGGGTTTCAATCGCTCTATGGTAGAATTGATCATCACCGAATCAATCATAAAATGACTGCCACGTGAAACCCTAAACCTCTAAACCAAACAGCCACAAGGCAGTTCCACGTACCCAAACCCAAAACACGTGGAACCCAAAAAACAACCACTATGTAATATCCCCCCTAGCTGGTGAGAGCACCCTAATTTGAACCGTTAAGACAGGTTATTTTTGTGTGTGTGTGTGTGCTCACCAGCTAGGGTGGGGATGTAGATAACTGGCTGTTTGGTGTGGCCACGTGGATACGGGTTTTCCGACGTGGACATCCACGTGTAACTCCAAACCCTTTCTTCAATTTCCCATATCTTGATGAAAGCATCAGAGCACGCTATCTGCGAATATCAAGAAAAAAATGGGTGTTTGAAAGCTGTCCGGTGATTAGGGTGCAGTCCAGACAGCAATAGCAGTGGCTACCCCATATTCACTCCAGACGCATAGTGAATACCATCCCTATCTAACACTCTCGGCATAGTACTCTCCTTGGCGAGCCGCAGGTGGGCCTGACAGGTTTGTTTGAGCCATAGCTAGTGAGCAAACAATAGACTGTGAGGAAGCCGCAGCTAACTAATATAGTTCATTCCTTTTTGAGATGTGGTTGAGTCGTCTCTTGTAAGCAGCCCTGAGTGTCAGTAGCGGCATTACGGCATAGATTGTTGTCGATGAAACCGCGGCAAATAGAAATGCGGCAACAGATGCAAACGTCGAGTTGATAGGTGACGACATTGTGTATGTGTATGCGGTAAGATGGATTGTTCCAACAAGCGGTAACAAGAGAACTCTGAAGAGTGGTTTGGTAACATCGTGAGCATGAATAAACTCTGCGATTGGTGGCGACCACAAGTAATAGAAAGTATTCCACCCGTTTACCAGTAGTCTTCCAACTTCATTTGAACCTATCATCCCGTCTCTAACGTGTTGCATATAGGCGATTTCAGGAGCCAATTCACTTCCATAAGCGGCGGTAGCTATGACACAACCGTAATGCGGCTTCGACGTAGGCGTTGACGTAGGTTCAGGTGTGGCAGTTGGTGTAGAGTTCGTCGTAGGTGTCGGTGTCAGGGAGGGCATAGGTGTACTTGTTGGCTCAGAGACAGGTTCGTAGGTTATGCTGACGTCATCCCAGAATGCCCCCATTGGAACAGATGTGAGTCTCTGAAATGTCACTGCCAGTAATGTTATTGATACTCTCTCAACTGAGGCGACTGTAATGTTCGGGTAGGTCTGCTTGAGATCCGCATCAATGTTGCGTTTAACATGATTCCATTTATCGGATGCTAAATCAGAGAGCAGGATGTTCTTGACATTCTCTGAGGTCATCTTTGGCAATGGATAATCTCTGTAGACAGCGATGTTTTCTGTCCACGCGACGTAGTACACTATGGTCTTCTTGGTCTGTGTTGTCCAGAAATCAACGATTAATGCAATATCAACCCATGCGTTTACTTGAGATGTACCGAATAAGTAGACGTTGAATTGAAGCGTCAAATTAGATCTTCGATTCAATTGGATCTCTTGAGTGGCGCCCCCTCCAACGCCATAACAGTGCTCTCCTCCAGTACCGCTGAGTGTGTAGAGAGAATACCTTCCAGAATATGCGCGATAGTCTGTGGCTGCTCCTTCCCGAGGAAGCTGGTTACAATAGCTGAAGCCGCTCCATCCATTCATCCCATTCTCAAAGCCACCATTCGCTACAAGCTCAACGACTTCACATCTT